>JAOZVS010000043.1 GCA_025869435.1 Zavarzinia sp. | reverse complement strand
TAGAGCCGGCCGCTCATAACGGTCTGGTTGCAGGTTCGAGTCCTGCCGGGCCCACCACACCCGTACCCGCCGGATTCCATGGCCACATACATGCCCGGATGGGCGCCGCGGGGTGGCACGCCGGTGCCGCCCCGCCTTGTCGTTTCGTCCGTTCAGGTCGCGATGCGGAAGGCGAGGACCGGCAGGTCGTCCATCTGCAGCATTTCCGCCTTGGCCGGGACCGGGCCACGCGTGAACAGACGGCCGAGGTCTTCCGGTGTCGCCTTGATGCCGAGGATGATCGCCTGGACGATCGGCCCCTCCTTCAGGCGGAGGTGGCCGTAGACATAGGGAGCGATCTTCTCGAAGCGCGGGTGGCAGGCGGGCGAAATATTGTGGGTCGCGAAGAGGAGCGTGGCTTCCCCGCTCACCTCGGCCGATGCCACGTTCCAACTGCCGCAATGCTCGCAGCAGCCGGTCGGCGGGAAGGTGTAACGCCCGCAGTCCTTGCAGGTGATCGCCCGGAAGACACCCTTGGCGAGATCTTCATAATATGAGCGGATTGCGCTCGGCTGTTCGGCGACGACGGGCATGTCAGAGTCCCTCCAGCACGACCACGGTGCCGATCATGGCGTAGCCGTGGGTATGAATGACCGAGATTTCCGGCACCTTGGGGATCTGCCGGGCGCCAGCCTGGCCGCGCATCTGGAGCACGGCCTCGTAGGTGTCGGTGCCGGCGCTGGCACCCCAGGCGTGCCCGAAGGCGTGGCGCCCGCCGTGGGTCGACATGGGGCGGTCGCCGTCGAAGCGCAGACGGCCCTCTCGGGCAGCCTGGAGTCCCTTGCCGTGTTCGAGATAGCCGAGCGTCTCCGCGGTGCAGATGCTCGAGATATGCGAGCAGTCGTGGGTGTGCAGATAGCCGATGTCGGCGGCCGTGATGCCCGCCATGTCGAAGGCGGTGTCGATCGCCCGCTTGTCGAATTCCCAATAGGTCGGGTCTTCGCCATACCAGGGCAGATCGCTGTAGCTGATGCCGAAGCCCTTCAGGGATACGGGATTCGACTTGCCGCCCTTGGCGAGGTCCGCGCGCGTGATGACCATGGCCGAGGCGCCGTCGGCGGTCGTCACCAGGCTCAGCAGCCGTGACGGCCAGGCGACGAAGGGGTTGTGCTTGTCGGACCGCCAGTAGTCGTAAGGATCGGCGAAGCCGTCCTTGGCGGCGCGGTCTTCGAGTTTCTCCTGGATGTTGGCCTTGGGATTCATCGAGCCGTGCAGGCGCCGCGTGCGGCAGAGCTCGAACATGCCGCGATCGAATTCTTCGATCGAGAGGCCATATTTGCGGCAGTAGCCGAGGGCCACGAGGCCGTTGTAGGTGGAGAAGATGTCGTAGCCCTGCGGCACGTTATAGGCCTGGTTGACCGCCATGTCGGTCCAAAGCCAAGTCTGCTGGTGGGAGATCGGCTCGCGCTCGTAGGGGCTGAAGCCCTTCACCTTCGTCCGCGTGGTCTCCAGACCGTAGACCAGCGCCGTGTCGTAGACGCCGGCCGCGACCGACATCGCCGCGAGCACAGCACCGATATTGGTGGTCGAACATTGCGCCTCGAAATGGACGCCGGCCTTGAACTGGGTGCCGGTCCATTTCGACAGTTGTGAATAGGTCCCCGGGATCTGCGAACTGTGGACCATGGCATTGCCGGCGAAGACGGCGTCGACGTCCTGCCCGCACAGGCCGGCGTCGTCGAGGGCTTCCTTGACGGCGCGGGCCGTCAATTCCTGGATGCTCAGTCCCTTCAATTCCGGCGTCTCGAGAAGATCGCCGAAGCGCGAGCATCCGACGCCCGATATGACGATATTTTCCTTCAATCGATTTCGCATGAGCGTGCCTCCGTTATCGTTATGGCTCGCTGGCCGCGGGACTTGGATGTCCGCGGGGGGCGAGATCTTTCTTGGGCGACGTGATTCCAGTCGTGGCGGCGGAGCCCAGCGATCGGCTGGCCGCACATCACTGAAGCACAAGGCCGCATGGGGCCATATGACCTGAGTCAATGCGCGGCGCTCCGGCGGGGTAGCGGTCCGGTGAGCAATGCCTGAGCCGATCCCCCGAAACGGGACCGGGTCGATCTCGAAAATTCGGCCGTGCGACCGCTGGCGGGCGCTGAGCGAACTGATCCGGGAACACCACTTCGCGGGCCGAGATCCGGCACGACGGAGGGCTGATGATCAGGTGGCTTCGAACGCCGATCGGTTATCCCCCGTCCCGCCGGAGCGAGCCGGCGAGCGCGCGGGCGTAGCCGCCCGGTGCCTGACCCACGTGACGACTGAAGGCGGTGCTGAAGGTGCTGCCGAGCTGTAGCCGACCCGTTCGGCGACGTCGGCCAGGGGGAGGTCGCGGCGGCGCAGCAGGTCCTTGGCGAGGGTCATTCGCCAGGCGAGAAGATATTCCATCGGCGAAACGCCGACGATGCGCATGAAGCGGTCGAAGAAGGCCGAGCGCGAAAGCGCGGCTTCCCGCGCCAGTTCGGCCACCGTCCACGGCCGGGCGGGATCGCCATGCATGTGGCGGATCGCGGCCGAAACGCGGGTATCGGCAAGGCCGCGCAACAGGCCCGGCGGCATGTCCTTGCCCTGCAAGGTCCGAAGCGCCTCGACCAGCAGCACCTCGACCAGACGCGACAGCACGAGTTCGCGGCCCGGCCTGTATGCGCGGGCTTCCTCGCCGAGGAGCCGGGTCAGCGTCGTCAGCCGGTCGGCGCCGCGCAAATGCACCAGCGTCGGCAGCAGCGACACCAGGAACCCGGCATCGGGCGAGGCGAAGGCGAAATAGCCGCCGAGCAGCCGGACATCAGGCTCGTCCCCCGGCCGGCCGTGGCGAACCTCCTCGACCGCCGCCGCCGCCGCCCTGGCATCGATCGGCACCGGCCGCACCGGCTCGAACCCCGACAGGACGAAGCCGGGCGTCGCCGGCAGAAGCACGAAATCGCCTGAATCCAGCGTCACCGGCTGCTGGCCGTCGACATGGAGCCGGCAACGCCCCTCCAGCACCACGCAGAAACTGGGCTCGCCAAAATCGGTATAGCGGACGCCCCAGGCGCCAGCCCCGCTGATGCCCTTGGCGAATACGGCGCGCGGCCGGAGCAGCGCGATGATGTCGGAGAGAGGATCGATCATGATCCGGACTATAAGCAACGAATTATGGATTTCATATCGTGGATCGTCCGGATTTCGTCGCTTACAGTCGCGCCATCGACCTTGAGGGACAAGATTATGAAAACGGTACTGATCACGGGCTGTTCGTCGGGCTATGGCCTCGAGACCGCGCGGCATTTCCTGGCCCGGGGCTGGCGGGTCATCGCCACGATGCGGGCGCCGCGGCCGGGCATCCTGCCGGCTCATGAACACCTGCGGGTCCTGCCGCTCGATGTCACCAGCGGCCCGAGCATCGCGGCGGCCCTCGACGCGGCCGGACCCCTCGATGCCCTGGTCAACAATGCCGGGATCGGCCTCGTCGGGGCGTTGGAGGCAACGCCCCTGTCGAAGGCCCGCCAGGTGTTCGAGACCAATACTTTGGGCGTGATCGCCATGACCCAGGCCGTCGTGCCCGGCTTCCGCGCGCGCCGCTCGGGCGTGATCGTCAACGTGACGTCGAGCGTGACGCTGGCGCCCATGCCCCTGACCTCGGTCTATACCGCCAGCAAGATGGCGATCGAGGGGTTCACAGGCTCGCTCGAACACGAGCTTCGCGCCTTTGATGTCAGGGTGAAGCTGGTCGAGCCTGGCTATGGCCCCACGACGCGCTTCGCCCAGAACACGGATATTCGGCTCGAGGATGTGATTCCGGCGCCCTACGCGGGTTTTGCCCAGCCCATCCTGGCGGCCTTCGCGCAGCCGGCCCTGGTGACGACCGAGGCCGATGTGGCGGAAGCGGTGTGGCGCGCCGCGAATGACGAGAGCGGGCAGTTGCGTTTTCCGGCGGGGGCGGACGCCCTGGCCCTGGTCGCCAATCGCGGCTAGCGCCGCCTGCGACGCCCACACCGCCATGGGCGATCGGCAGGTCGTGTCCGTCCGTGGTCCGCGGCACGGGTCGTCGCCTTGAGCGACATGCGCATTCCGTGATGGATGGGATTGCTCGCTCCCGTGAGGGGCCTCACAACCCGGGTTGGGGCCATCCTTGCCGCATTTGTGCCGGGATTCTGGCATGTTGTGCGCATCCGAAGGCGGCTTGTGATTCCGCTGTTGATCGAGGGACTGATGCGCAAGGCTTGGATTTTCCTGAAACAGCTCTGGGCGCTGACCGTTCCCTATTTCAAATCCACAGGTGGCCGCTGGGCGCTGGCCTTCTTCGCCTTCCTCGTCGGGCTCAGCTTCGTCATCGTCGAAGTCAATGTCCGGCTGAGCTACTGGAACAACCGCTTCTTCACCGCGCTTCAGGAAAAGAACCAGGATGCCTTCTGGGCCGAAATTCTGGTCTTTGCCCAATTGGCCGCCGTGTTCATCACCATCGCCGTGCTGCGCTATGTTCTTCAGCAGGTGTTCGAGATCCGCTGGCGAACCTGGCTCACCAATCATTTCGTGGAGCGCTGGACCACCGCCGAAGCCTATTACAAGCTCCAGATCACCGACGGCCGGACCGATAACCCGGACCAGCGCATTTCCGAGGATCTGCGCCTGTTCGTCGAGCGCACGCTCGGGCTCGCGATCAGTTTCATCACCAATGCCGCCACCCTGGCCTCCTTCGCCGTCGTGTTGTGGGGCCTGTCCGCGCCGATCGAGACCTTCACCCTCGCCGGCACCGAGTTCACCATTCCCGGCCTCCTGTTCTGGGCGGCCCTGGTCTATTCGGCCTTCATCACCTGGGTCTCCCATCTGGTGGGGCGAAAGCTGGTCGGGCTGAACTTCAATCGCGAGCGGCGCGAGGCGGATTTCCGCTTCGATCTGGTCAGGATGCGCGAGAACGCCGAGGCCATCGCGCTCTATGGCGGAGCGGAGGTCGAACGGGGGCGTCTGCAGAGCCGTTTCGGGCAGGTGCGCCAGAATTTCATGGCGATCATCAATCGCCAGAAATTCCTGGTGGGCGTCCAGGCGGCATTCGATCAGGCCGTGGTCCTGGTGCCCTATCTGATCATCTGGCCGGTCTATTTCATCGGCAATGTTCCCTTCGGCCACATGACGCAGACCGCGGGGGCCTTCGGCCGGGTGCAGGATGCTTTTTCCTGGTTCGCCAATATCTATTCGACACTGGCCGAATGGGTCGCGACCGTGCAGCGACTGACCGGCTTCATCGCCGCCCTCGAGGAGGCCGAGCGCAAGGCCTGCGCCGCCACGCGCGGGACGGCGCCGGGGTCCGACTGGTCGGTCGATGTCGATGTCCGCCTGCCGAACGATACCCTGCTGCTGTCGACCGATTTCACCCTGAAAGCCGGGGAGAACGTGCTGTTCACCGGGGTTTCGGGGTCGGGCAAATCCACCCTGTTCCGTGTCCTCGCCGGCATCTGGCCTTTCGCCGATGGGCGGATCGCCGTTCCGGTATCGGCCGAGGTGAAGGGACGGCTGTTCCTGCCGCAGAAGCCCTATGTCCCCGTGGGGAGCTTGCGCGCCGCCGTCGCCTATCCCGCGCCCGAGAGCGATGTTTCCGACGACGTGCTGCGCCTCGCGCTGATCGATGTCGGCCTGCCCGCTCTCGCCGACCGGCTGGACGACGAGGGGCACTGGCAGAACCGGCTTTCCGGCGGTGAATTGCAGCGCCTGGCGATCGCGCGAGCCCTGGTGCAGAAGCCGGCCTGGCTCTTCCTCGACGAGGCGACTTCAGCCATGGACGAGGACATGGAAAGGCGCCTCTACCAGATCCTTAAAGACCGGCTACCGGACACCACCCTGGTCTCCATCGGCCATCGCTCCAGCCTGAAGGCATTCCATGACCGGGAAGTCAGGTTGTCGCCGGCTGCCCTGGCCGCGGAATAATCTCGCGCCTCAAAGCCCGCGGCTGGTGGCCTTTTCGGCGAGGGCGACCATGTCGGGGTTGCGCCAGTAGCGGACCTTGGCGATCTCGGCCCGCACGGTATTGACGTAGCCCGAACACAGCCGAAGGGCGAGGCCGTCGAGCGGGCCGGGCTCGTCCAAGCGGGAAGTGATGATCAGCTGGGTGTGGCGGCTGGTCGGCTGCAGGATCGGTACGATCGTGTTGCCCATGGCTTCGGCCAGCCGCTCGATCCGCTCCAGATGCCGGAAGCGGTCGGGCAGCGGCTCCTCGCCGTCTTCCAGCCGCGTCGCCTTCTGCACCGCGAATTCGATGTCGGCGACGATCTGGTCGCGCCATTTGTTCAGCGCGATGATCGGCAGGCCGGTCGGGCGCAGCAGGGCGCGCAGGCGCACCAGCTGGCTGATCAGGAACATGACGTCGGTCGTGTCGCTCGTCACCTGGGAGCGGTTGAACAGCGCCGCCGACAGCCGCAGCGAACTGCGCTGCAGGGGGCTGCGCACCAGTTCCGCCATCAGGTTGTTGGTCGCGTCGCGCAGCATCGGGAACAGGCGCGGCACATCGGCCAGACCCGATTCGCGCACGGCGGCGACGATTTCGTCGATCATGTTCAGATTGTTGGCCAGGCGGTACTTCACATCATCGGACAGGGTGATGGGGAAATCCTCGTGCCGCGTGTTGGTCGCCCCTTGGGTCATGACCGCGACATGGATCTGGAAATGGGCGGAGAGGGTGGCGACGACGGCTTCGCCCACCCGCAGTACCTTGCCGGCGCCTCGCTGGGCCAGCATGACGGCGACGGCGCCGAAGGCCCCGCGCCGGTTGATGAGGGCGATCGCCAGGATATCCGCCGTGCCCGAGGGCAGATTATTGGCCAGCAGGGTCTGGGACAGATCCGATGTCGCCCGGATCAGGGCCTCGCCGCTGGCCAGCGGATCGGCGTGGGGCGGCGTTACGCGGAGGAGGGTGGCCACGGCGGGCGCCCACAGGGGCTGGGCCGTCAGAACCTCGACGAGATCGGACAGATGCTGGATGCCGATCGGCGCCATGTGACGGGTGCGCAGGCCGTATTGCTTTTCCCGGATCATGTTGGCCAGGGTGCAGAAGGCTTCCGAGGTGGAGCGGTCGGCCGCCAGCTGGTTCAGTTTGGCGATGGCCGCGAGGCGCAGCCTGTCGCGCATCGCCTGGGCTTCGGGCCGCTCGATCGCTTCGTCGACGAGGCATTCGGCGCAGAGCGAATCCATCAGATTGGCCGCGTCCCGGGCCAGGTCGGGGAAGGCGCTCCGCGCGAGGGCGCCCCAGATGCCGCCCATGTCGGCCCGCCGGAAGCACAGCGGCATGGGCAGGGGCGAATCGATATCCTCGGGATCGTCGGTCAGCAGCGGATGGACGAGACTGGTGAAGAGGCGGCGGGCCCGCTGCGGGCGCTGGCGGTTGGCCTGTTCGATCAGGGCCTGGCGCAGGGGCGCGGTGCGCTCCCCCTTCGCCGCCATGCCGGCCGAAAGATCGGCCAGCAGGCGCGCGGCCTGATCGGCCGGCAGGGACGCGGCAAGGGCGGCCGCCCGCGAAATCGGGTCGTCAGCGGGCCAGCTCTTGTCGTCGGGATCGCGCGTCGTCATGGTTCGGAGCCTAGCTCCATATCGTTAACGACTGGTTCCGCTCGTGTTAGGCTGACCCCGCCCGAAGGGCACAGGTGACGCCGTTTCAGGGGGCCATGGGTGATGTCGAAGATCGTGAAACTCGGCCTTTGCGCCGGTGAGGGCGAGGCCGGCGTGCCGTCGCGCATTCTCTCGGGCCAGCCGGCGACAAGGCTCTGGAATGAATATACCGATGCCGGCGGCCGGTTTTTCTCCGGCATCTGGTCATCGACCGAAGGCAGCTGGGCCGTCGACTATTCGGAAGAGGAAATCTGCGTGATTCTCGAAGGCCGCGTCCGCCTGACCGGCGAGGACGGCACGGCGCGGGACTTCGGCCCCGGCGACAGTTTCGCCATTCCAGCCGGCTTCAAGGGCACCTGGACGACCATCGAGCCGGTCAGGAAGCTGTATGTGATCTACGAGCCGGCCTGAGGGCCGGCGGCAGCGATTCAAGCGCCGGCCTGAGGCTTGCCCGGGCGGGGATTGGGCTGGCCGCGCTGGAAACGGCGGGTCAGCGCCCGGACGACACCGCGTAAGGTACGCACGTCCTGTCCCGTCGGCTCCGCCCGCTGGATGAAACTGACGATGTTGCGCACCATCGACGGCTTCTTCTCGATCGGGCGCAGGAACCCCGCTTCGTCGAGTTCCGTGACCAGATGATCGACCAGGCCCTGCACCTCGGCCTGGGTCGCCGGCTCGGTCTGGCCGATGCGCAGGAACTTCTCCGGCACCTCGACGTCCAGCATGTGCCATTCATAGGCGACGAGCAGCACCGCCTGGGCGAGGTTCATCGACCAGAAGCGGGGCGAGGTCGGCACCGACAGGATGGTGTGGGCAAGGGCGATGTCGTCATTCTCGAGCCCGGTGCGTTCCGGCCCGAACAGGATGCCGGCGCGCTGGCCCTCGTCGATCAGGGCGCGGAATTCGAGGGCGGCGCGGCGCGGCGTGACGACGGGTTTCACCATGTCGCGGTCGCGCGCCGTCGTCGCATAGACCCTTGTCAGGTCGGCGACCGCCTCGGCCGTGGTCGGATAGACCTTGGCGTCCTGCAGGATCCAGTCGGCGCCGGAGGCGGCGGAAAAGGCCCTCTCGTTGGGCCAGCCGTCGCGCGGGGCGACGAGGCGAAGCTCGGTCAGGCCGAAATTGGCCATGGCGCGGGCGGTCGTGCCGATATTCTCGCCCATCTGGGGCGTGACCAGAATGACGATGGGGCCGGGACCTTCCTTGGGGCCGACGCCGACACCCTTGGGCCGGGGGCGAGAGCCGATGCCGCTGCCGAAGGGATTGGCGCCTTCGGCGCGCAGCGGCCGGTCTTCCTCGTCGCTCATTCGGCGGGACCCGTGCCGGCCGGGGCGCCGTCGCGGTACAGCTTGAAGACGATGGCGTCGGCCAGAGCCTGGAACGAGGCTTCGACGATATTGGCCGAGACGCCGACGGTGGACCAGCGGTTGCCCGTCTTGTCCGCGCTTTCGATCAGCACGCGGGTAACGGCGCCGGTGCCGGCCTGCCAGCGGTCGACGCTGATGGGGCCATCGCCCTGCGCGACGCCATTGCCGAGCTGGAGGATGCGCACCTTGAAATCGACCAGTTCGAGATCGTCGATATAGGACTGATATTTGCCGAGGTCCTGACGCAGCGCGGCGTCGAGCGCGTTGACGGGGCCATTGCCTTCGCCGACCGACAGCATCTTCTGACCATCGACCTGAACCCGGACGATGGCTTCCGAAACGGTGACCAGCTCGCGCCGGGCGTTGTAACGCCGCTCGACCAGCACCTTGAAACTGTCGACGAAGAAATAGTCGGGCACCTGGCCCAGCACGCGGCGGGCCATCAGCTCGAAGGAGGCATCGGCGCCGTCATAGGAATAGCCGAGAAACTCGCGCTCCTTCACCTCTTCCAGCAGGCGGTCGATGCGGCTGTCCTTGGGGTCCAGCTCGATATCGACATCGCGGAGGCGAGCGAGGATGTTCGATTTGCCGGCCTGGTCGGAAATCAGCACCTGCCGCTCGTTGCCGACCGCTTCCGGCGGGACATGCTCGTAGGTCTTCGGGTTCTTGAGAACGGCCGAGACATGCAGCCCGCCCTTGTGGGCGAAGGCGGCCTGACCGACATAGGGCGCGTGCTTGTTCGGGCTGCGGTTCAGGATCTCGTCGAGCAGGCGCGAGGTCTGCGTCAGATGCGACAGCGCCTTTTCCGTGATGCCGGTCTCGAAACGGTCGGCGAAATCGGACTTCAGGCAGAAGGTGCCGATCAGGCTGACCAGATTGGCGTTGCCGCAGCGTTCGCCAAGGCCGTTCAGCGTGCCCTGGACCTGGCGCGCGCCGGCCAGCACCGCCGCCAGCGAATTGGCCACCGCGTTGTCGGTGTCGTTGTGGGCATGGATGCCGAGGCGAATGCCCGGGATGGCATCGGCGACGGTCGCCACGATGCGCGAGACTTCATGGGGCAGGGTGCCACCATTGGTGTCGCACAGCACGACCCAATCGGCGCCCGCGCCATGGGCGGCCTTCAGGCAGTCGAGGGCATAGGCGGGATTGGCCTTGTAGCCGTCGAAGAAATGTTCGGCATCCAGCATCGCCTCGCGGCCCTTGGCGCGGAGGTGGGCGATGGAGTCGCCGATGATGTCGATATTCTCGCCGCGCGGAATCTCCAGCGCGACATCGACCTGGAAATCCCAGGTCTTGCCGACGATGCAGATCGCGGGCGCCGTCGTCCCCGTGAGGCCGGCGAGGCCCGGGTCATTGTCGGCGCTGCGGCCCGGCCGCCGGGTCATGCCGAAGGCGGTGAAGCGCGCATGGGACAGCGCGGGTGGCGCGGCGAAAAAGGCGCTGTCGGTCGGATTGGCGCCCGGCCAGCCGCCTTCGACGTAATCGATGCCGAGCCGGTCGAGGGCGAGGGCGATGTTCCGCTTGTCCTCGACCGAGAAGTCGACGCCTCGCGTCTGGGCGCCGTCCCGCAGCGTCGTATCGAACAGATACAGCCGTTCCTTGCTCATGACCCTATGCCCGCTTCCACTTGGTCCCTGTCGGCCCGTCCTCGAGGATCACGCCCTTCCCGGCGAGATCGTCGCGGATGCGGTCGGCCTCGGCGAAATTCTTCGCCTTGCGCGCGGCTTTCCGCGCTTCGATCAGGGTTTCGATTTCATCGTCCGTCGGGCCGCCTTCGCTGCCGGCGGCTTTCCAGCGGAACCATTGATGCGGCTCCCACGCCAGGATGCCGAGGGCCTGGCCCCCGGCCTTCAGGCGTCCGGCGGCCTCGACCAGGGCATCGCCGGTGCCGCAGGCATAGCCTTCATTGGCGATGGCGTGCAACTCGGCGATCGCCTGCGGCGTGTTCAGATCGTCGTCCAGCGCCGCTTCGATCGCCTCGGGCACGGCGGCGGGGGCGACGACACGGCCGAGGTGCGCCTCGGCCTTCTCGATCAGGCCGTACCAGCGGTCCAGCGCCTGGCGCGCGCGGGCGATGCCTTCGTCGTTCCAGTCGATCGGCGCGCGGTAATGGGTCGAGAGCATGTTGAGGCGCAGGGCCTCGCCCGGCGCCTTGGCCAGGGCATCGCGCACGACGACGAAATTGCCGAGGCTCTTCGACATTTTCTCGCCGTTCACGGTGAGAAATCCGTTGTGCACCCAATAGCGCACGAAGGGCGCGCCATTGGCGGCCTCGGACTGCGCCACCTCGTTCTCGTGATGGGGAAACACCAGGTCGCGGCCGCCACCATGGATGTCGAACGTCTTGCCGAGTTCGGCGAGGCTCATGGCCGAGCATTCGATATGCCAGCCCGGCCGCCCCCGGCCCCAGGGGCTGTCCCAGCCGGGGATGTCGGGCGCGGACGGCTTCCACAGGGTGAAATCCGCCGGGTCCTTCTTGTAGGGGGCGACATCGACGCGGGCGCCGGCAATCAGTTCGTCGCGGCTGCGGTTCGACAGTTTGCCGTAATCCGCCTTGGCGGCGACGCTGAACAGGACATGGCCCTCGGCGACATAGGCGAAGCCGCGCGTGACCAGCCGCTCGATCATGGCGATCATGTTGCCGATATGCTGGGTCGCGCGGGGCTCCGCGTCCGGGGGCAGGGCGCCCAGGGCGGCCATGTCCTCGTGGAAGGCGGCGGCAGTGCGCGAGGTGATGACGCCGATCGGCTCGCCCGACTGGGCGGCGCGGGCGTTGATCTTGTCGTCGATATCCGTGATGTTGCGGACATAGCGAACATTCGCGTAGCGCCGCTTCAGCAGCCGGTAGAGCACGTCGAAGACGATGACCGGGCGGGCGTTGCCGATGTGCGCGAAGTCATAGACCGTCGGCCCGCAGACATACATGCCCACGGAATCCCTGTGCAGGGGGACGAATTCCTCCCGCTTGCCCGTCGCGCCATTGTGCAGAACCAGAACCACGACCCGATCTCCCGTCAAGGCGACAGGCTTTAGCAGATCGGATCAGGCCGGTCCATGATCCGGCATGATTTTCACGGCAGGCGATCGGGGTTCAGTAGTCGTGATTGTCGTCGTCCTCCCAGACGACGGCATTGCGGCCCCGGGACTTGGCGATGTAGAGGCGGCGGTCGGCGCGATCCATCAGGGAGGCGACGTCATCGGAACTCATCAGGGACGCGACGCCGGTCGACATGGTGACGAAGATGTCGTTGCCGTCGAAGCAATAGGCATGGGCGGCCATCTGCTTGCGCAGCCGATCCGCCACCTCGGCGGCGATATATTTCGGCAGGTTGGGCAGCATGATCATGAATTCCTCGCCGCCGACCCGGCCGACGACGTCGCCGTCGCGGACGGCGGTCGACAGCAGCCGACCGAAGCCGCGAATGACCTCGTCGCCGGCGGCGTGCCCGAAACGGTCATTGATCGATTTGAAATGATCGAGGTCGATCGCCAGAACACTGGCCGTGCCCCCCTGTTCGCGAAGACTGGTCACGGTTTGCTGGACGTTGGCCAGGAATTGTTCACGGCGCAGAACGCCCGAGAGTTCGTCGGTGAAGGCGCGGTCCCGCACGTCGACATAGGCCAGATAGTGGTTGCGCCGCAGGAAATAACCGAAGATGCCGGCGCTGAAAGCGATGCCGACCGCGAGCGCCAGTATCGAACGATCCGACAACAGGACATCGATACCGCGAGGTGCGGCGTGGCGCATGGTAACGGCTTCGAGCCTGACGGTCTGGCTGCCCGCGTCCTTCGCCAGCAGGATGGTCAGTCCCTCGCCGGCCGGCAGCGCCGCGGCCTTGAAATCCGCCCCCTGGCACACGGCGGATGCCAGCATCCTGTCGGTGGCTTCTGTGGAATGCCGCGGCGGCAGACCGAGCCAGCCCGTCACCTCGTCGATGCAGTTGTCCGTCGGAGGTCTGGCGATTTCCGTTTTCGCCTGAACGATGTTCAGGAGCGAATGGGGCGACCGGGCGAGGGGGGCGATGCCCGGCCTGCCCTCCAGCGCATGGGCCAGGACGGAGACTTCGGTCCTCAGCTGGGCGTGAAGCAGGCCCAACATGATCTGCAGGCTGATGATGGCGAGCGCGAAGCCGAACAGGGCCGAGGCCACGCCGGCGTGGAAAGGCCCTATTCGGGGCTCGGGCTTCCGCGGGGACTTGGATTTCAATTCAGGCATCGATGAACGGCAAGTCCCCCTGAGGGCATTCAGATCGGACCGGACGGTTTCCCGGCCCCGCCGCCATATCCCCCCCGGGACCGCCGACAAGCAACGAAACTGATCAATGATATGTCGGGTGGCAAGCCGTATTCACGCCAGACGGCTGTCTATTTCATCGTGCTGCAACAAAGGCAGCAGCGCCTTCATTTCCGGTCCATGAGCACGGCCGGTCAGGGCAAGGCGGAGCGGCAGGAACAGGCTCTTGCCCTTGGCCCCGGTCGAGGCCGAAATCGCCGCCGTCCAGCGGCTCCAGCTGTCCTGATCGAGCGGGCCTTCCGGCAGCAGGCCCCGGGCCGCGGCCATCACGCCCTTGGGGTCGTCGATCACGGCCCGCTCGACCGGGCCGGTGACGACACGCCACCAGTCGGCGGCATCGGTCAGGGTCGAGATGTTGCCACGCACCGCCAGCCAGAACGCCTCGCCCGCGCCCGCCGGCAGGCGATCGCGTATCGCCTCGAAATCGAGCAATTGCAGGACATGGGCCGACAGGGCGCGCAGTTCCGATGGGTCGAAACGGGCCGGCGCCTTGCCGAAGCGGCCAAGATCGAAGCCTTCGATCAGGGCCGTCAGGGCGGCGACCGGCGCCACCGGATCGGCGGAGCCGAGACGGGCGAGCAGGGCATCGACCGCCAGCGCCTCGACCCCCTCCGCCCGGAGGGAAGCGAGGGAAAGCGAGCCGAGGCGCTTGGAGAGGCCGGCGCCGGTGCCATCGACCAGCAGGGACAGATGGCCGAACACGGGCACCAATCCGCCCAGAGCCTCGAACAATTCGATCTGCACGCCGGTATTGGTCACATGGTCTTCGCCGCGAATGACATGGCTGATGGCGAAGTCGATGTCATCGACGACGGAGGTCAGCGTATAGAGCGGCTGGCCGTCGCCGCGGATCAGCACCGGGTCGGACAGGGACGCGGTATCGACCACCGTCTCGCCCTTCACGAGGTCGGACCAGGCGAGACGCCGGCCGTCGAGGCGGAAACGCCAGTGCGGGGCGCCGCGCTCCGCCGTCAGGCGGTCCTTGTCGGCCTCGCTCAGTTTCAGGGCGGCGCGGTCGTAGACCGGCGGACGCCGCTGCGCGATCTGCAGCTTGCGGCGCAGTTCCAGCTCTTCCGCCGTCTCCCAGGCGGGATAGAGCCGGCCGCAGGCCTTCAGCGCGGCGATCGCTTCGTCATAGCGCGGAAAACGGTCGGATTCGCGGGCGAATGCGTCCCAGTCGAGGCCCAGCCAGCGCAGGTCCTCCTCGATCGCGGCGGCGAATTCGGCGGTCGAGCGTTCCTTGTCGGTATCGTCGAGACGCAGCAGGAAATGCCCGCCGTGCTTCCGGGCGAACAGCCAGTTGACGAGGGCGATACGGGCATTGCCGACATGAAGCCGGCCCGTGGGGCTGGGGGCGAAGCGGACGGCGACCATGTCAGGCGCGGCGGACGAAGCGGAAGGTCATCATGGCGGCAAGGATTAGCCGCCGCCGCCCCGCTTGGCTAGAGCGCGTTGCGTCTTCGAGGTCCCGGCCTTCGCCGGGACGACAGCCTGTGGGGCGCGTTTCACCATTTCCC
>JAOZVS010000042.1 GCA_025869435.1 Zavarzinia sp. | reverse complement strand
CCCCCTCGCGCGCGGCGAAGGCGGTCTGGTAGTCCGTCCGGTCCTGGGCATCGGGCGCGCGTTTCCGCGCGATATAGGGCGGCAGGGGCATGGTGCCGACGATATCGAGCGCCGCCATCAATTCCGCCCCCGCCCGGTCGAATTCGAGGGTGATGGTGCCTTCAGGGTCCTTGATCAGCACCTTGGCCGTCAGGTCGCCGAAGACGACCGTCACGCCCGGCTTGAAGCGCCGGCCCGGCCGGGCGAGACATTCCCAGGTCCTGCTGTCCACGGCGCGGATCAGGTTCAACTCGACATGAGCCTCGCCGATCGTGCCTTCCAGCCGGGCCGGGATCACCTTGGTGTCGTTCAGCACCAGAAGATCGCCCGCGCGAAGCTGGCCGGGCAGATCGGCGATGGTCAGATCGGCCATTCCATCCCGCGTCACCCGCAGCAGGCGGGCGGATTCGCGGGGGCTGGCCGGGCGGACCGCGATCAGCCCCGGCGGCAGGTCGAAATCGAAATCGGCGACTTTCATGGACAGGTCTTCAAAATGCACAATGGCCGGGACATGCCCGGCCATCGCGACATGCCGTGACGGCAGGTTTACTTCACGTCGGCCTGGACCTTCATCGAGACGATGGTGTCCTGGGGCGCGGGCACCGAGCCGGACTGGCCGAGGCCGCGCTTGATCTTGTCGACGAATTCCATGCCCGAGACCACCTGGCCGAAGACCGTGTATTGGCCATCGAGGAAGCGCGAGGGCTGGAAGCAGATGAAGAACTGGCTGTCGCCCGAATCCGGGCTCTGCGAGCGGGCCATGCCGACCGTGCCACGGCCGAAGGGCGCGTTCGAGAATTCGGCCTTCACCTTCTTGCCCGAGCCGCCCGAGCCGGTGCCGGTCGGATCGCCGGTCTGGGCCATGAAGCCCTCGATCACGCGATGGAAGACGATGCCGTCATAGAAGCCCTGGCGGGTCAATTCCTTGATCCGGGCGACATGGTTCGGCGCGAGATCCGGTCGCAGCTCGATGACGACGGTGCCATCCTTGAGCTGGAGCAGCAGGGTGTTTTCAGGATCGGCGGCAGCGGCAGCAGAGGTCATGGCAAACATCGCTAATAGAATTGCAAACAGGCGCTTCATACCCCAACTCCTTCCGAAGGTCTTGGGTAAAGGTCCCACCCAAGCGCAAATAACTCAGGCGGATTTCAGACTTTCCAGCTTCAGGCGCAGCCGCTCGGCCACGATGGCCGGCACGAAGGCGCCATAGCTGCCGCCCAATCGGGCGACATCCTTGACCAGGCTGGAGGCAATCGCCTGATGGGCGAGATCGGCCATCAGGAACACGGTTTCGACTTCGGGCGCCATGGTGGCGTTCATGCCGGTCATCTGGAATTCATAGTCGAAATCCGTGCCGGAGCGAAGGCCGCGCAGCAGCACGGTCGCACCATGATCCCGGGCGAAATCAACCACCAGGCCCTTGAAGGGCACCACGGCGATCTCGCCAGCGCCCGGCTCGCCGGCAAGGCCGGCGACCAGTTCGCCCATCATTTCCAGCCGCTCCTCGAAACCGAACAGGGGCGACTTGCCGGGATTGACACCGATGCCGATCACCAGCCGGTCGACGAGTTTCGCGCCGCGCCGGATGATGTCGAAATGGCCGAGGGTCGGCGGATCGAAGGTGCCGGGATAGACGCCGACGCGGCTCATGCCTCGCCCCCCTCGTCCGGCGCTTCGGCGCCTTCCTCTTCCTCGTCCATCGCGTCCTCGAGACGGGTGATGGACACCACGCGCTCGTCGTCGGCGGTACGGAACAGGGTAACACCCTGGGTATTGCGCCCTGCCAGCCGGATATCGTGCACCGGGCAGCGGATCACCTGGCCGCCGTCGGTCACCAGCATCACCTGATCGCGATCGGTGACCGGGAAGGCGGCGACGAGGCCACCATTCCGCGCGCTGGTCGTGATGGCGATGATGCCCTTGCCGCCGCGGCGGGTCAGCCGATACTCATAGGCCGAGGTCCGCTTGCCGTAACCATTCTCGGTCACGGTCAGCAGGAACTGTTCCTTCGCCGCGAATTCGGCGAAACGCTCGTCGCTCAGGGTGACCTCGGTGCCGTCCTCGCCCTCCTCCTCGTCTTCGGTGGGGGTGATGTCGGCCCCTTCCTCGTCGCTGGCCTTGGCGGCCTTGAGATAGGCGCGCAGTTCGGCCGGCGTCGCCTCGACATGGGAGATCAGCGCCATGTCGACGACACGGTCACCCTCGTCGAGACGGATGCCGCGCACGCCGGTCGAATGACGGCTGGCGAATTCGCGCACCTCGTCGACGGGGAAGCGGATCGCCCGGCCACTGCTGACGGCGAGAAGAACATCCTCACTTTCGACATCGCAAGGGCTGACGGCGATCAATTCGTCATCCGCGTCCTCGCCCTCGAATTTCATCGCGATCTTGCCGTTGGAGCGGACGTCGACGAAATCGGACAGGGCGTTGCGGCGGATGTTGCCCTTCTTCGTCGCGAAGACGACATGCAGGCGGGCCCAGCTTTCCTCATCCTCCGGCATGGGCATGACGGCGGCGATACGCTCGCCCGGCGCCAGCGGCAGGATGTTGATCAGCGCCTTGCCGCGCGACTGCGGCAGTCCTTCCGGCAAGCGCCAGACCTTCAGCTGATAGGCGATGCCGCGCGACGAGAAGAACAGCACCGGCGTATGGGTATTGGCGACGAAGACGCGGGAGACGAAATCCTCGTCCCGCGTCGCCATGCCGGTCTTGCCCTTGCCGCCCCGGCGCTGGGCGCGATAGGCGGTCAGCGGCACGCGCTTGATGTAACCGGTGTGCGACACGGTGACGACCATGTCCTCGCGGGCGATCAGATCCTCGTCCTCGAGATCGCCGGTGAAGGCGACCACTTCGGTCCGGCGGGGATTGGCGAATTCCGTCTTCACCGCCACGAGTTCGTCGCGCATCACGCCGAACAGCACGTCGCGGCTGCGCAGGATCGACAGCAGATAGGTGATCCGCTCGCCCAGCTGCTTCAGCTCGTCCTCGATCTCGTCGCGGCCGAGGGCGGTCAGGCGCTGCAGGCGCAGGTCGAGAATGGCGCGGGCCTGAATCTCGCTCAGACGGTAGGTGCCGTCGACCGCACCGGCATGGCCCGTCTCCTCGACGAGGCGCAGCAAGGCATCGACATCGCCCACCGGCCAGTCGCGGCTCATCAGCGCCTCGCGGGCCGCGGCCGGATCGGGCGAGGTACGGATGACCCGGATCACTTCGTCGATATTGGCGACGGCGATGGCGAGGCCGGCCAGGACATGGGCGCGGTCGCGGGCCTTGTTCAGCTCGAAGCGGGTGCGCCTTGTGATCACTTCCTCGCGGAAGTTCACGAAGGCCTGGATCAACTGCTTCAGGGTCATGGTCTGCGGGCGACCGTGATCGATCGCCAGCATCTGGATGCCGAAGCTCTGCTGCAGCGGCGTGTGCTTGAACAACTGGTTCAGCACGACATCGGCGATCGCGTCGCGCTTCAGTTCGACGACGACGCGGACACCGTCGCGGTCGGATTCGTCGCGCAGCTCGGCGATGCCCTCAATCCGCTTGGAGCGCATCTCCTCGCCGATCTTCTCGAGCAGATTCGACTTGTTGACCTGATAGGGCACCTCGGTCGCGACGATCGCCCAGCGGTCCTTGCGGATTTCCTCGACATGGGTGCGCGCGCGCATCAGGACCGAGCCGCGGCCGGTCAGATAGGCCTGACGGGCACCGCCGCCGCCGATGATCAGGCCGCCCGTCGGGAAGTCCGGCGCCTGGACGATCTCGATCAGCCGCTCGATCGGAACATGGGGATTGTCCATGTATTCGAGGCAGGCGTCGATCACGTCGCCCAGATTATGCGGCGGGATATTGGTCGCCATGCCGACGGCGATGCCGCCCGCGCCATTGACCAAAAGATTGGGGAAGCGGGCCGGCAGGACCACCGGCTCCTTGCTGCTGTCGTCATAGTTCGGCTGGAAGTCGACGGTATCCTTGTCGAGATCGTCCAGCAGGGCATGGGCCGGCTTGCCCATGCGGATTTCGGTGTAACGCATGGCGGCGGGCATGTCGCCGTCCATGGAGCCGAAGTTGCCCTGGCCGTCGATCAGCGGCAGGCGCATGGAGAAGGGCTGCACCAGCCGCACCATGGCCATGTAGATCGCGCTGTCGCCATGGGGGTGATATTTACCCATGACGTCGCCGACGATGCGGGCCGACTTGCGGTAGGGCTTGTTCCAGTCGTAGCCGCTCTCGTTCATCGCGTGAAGGATGCGGCGGTGGACCGGCTTCAGGCCGTCCCGCGCATCGGGCAGTGCACGCGACACGATCACGCTCATGGCGTAATCGAGATAGGAGCGACGCATCTCGTCTTCGATCGAGATGGGGACGATATCGTGACGCGGGGGAACGGCGCCGGGCGGCAGACCACCACCGGTCGGCGGACCTGCGTCCTGCGGCTCCGGCTGGTCTGCGGAATTGGGTTCGCTCAAGAGATATGCTTGCTGTTTGCGCCGGTGGTCAGCGTCTGGGATGGCCGCGGCGGCCTCTTCCGTAACGGGACTGTAGCAAGCCCGGGCGGCCCATTGCCAGAGCGAAAAAACGGTCCGTAACCATCTGACTTCAAACGGTTATTTTCCGCTTTTCGCGGGCATCGCGGCGGGGCTCGCCCGGCCCCCTCCAGAATCGCCGGAATCACCCCGCGCCCCGGGCCGCGCCCCCGCGCCGAAGAGCCCCGGGGGATTCGCCAAAAGTCGCTTCGACGACAATCATAAATTCATTTTTCCCCATCACGACAACCTGTACGATGCGGCATTCAACCTCGAGAAAGACCTCGAATGCGCCGCCTGCTTGCTCTCGCCGCCACGTTGTTCGTGGTCCTCGATCTTCTGTCGGCGCCGGCACGGGCCCAACAGGCGATGCCGACACAGGAGGAGATGGAGGACGTCTTCAAAAGTCTTCATTTCATCGAAGGCAATTTCGATCTTCAGGGCGGCATGGCCGGCGTCACCCTCACCCCCGAGTTCCGGGCGTTGGGGATCGTGGATTCCCAGGCCTTCCTGACGCGGCTGTGGGGCAACCCGCCCGAGGCCGTCGAAGGCGTGCTCGGCGTGATCGTTCCGACTTCCCCCCACCCGCTGTCGCCGGATGGCTGGGGCGTCATCCTGTCCTATGACAGTGCCGGATATGTCGACGACAGCGATGCCGCCGGCATCGATTACGACGCCCTCATGCGGGATATGCAATCGTCGTCCGAGGCGACCAACAAGGAGCGTGTCGCCAAGGGCTACGACCCCGTCCATGTGCTGGGCTGGGCGCGCGAGCCCCATTATGACGCCGCCACCAAGAAACTGTTCTGGGCCAAGCGCCTGCGGTTCGGCGACAGCCCGGATGAAACCCTGAACTACGAGATCAGGGTGCTGGGACGGCGCGGCTATCTCGTGCTGAACGTCGTCGCCGCCATGCCCCAGTTCGAGATGGTGGATGCCAAGGCCGCTGAACTGCTGTCCATGGTCCACTTCAACCAGGGCAACACTTACGCCGAATTCGATTCCAGCGTCGACGAAACCGCCGCCTATGGCGTCGCCGGGTTGATCGCGGGCGGCATCCTGACCAAGGCCGGCTTCTTCAAGGGCCTGATCGCCCTGGTGATCGCCTTCAAGAAGGTGATCGCGATCGGCGCCGTGGGTGCCATCGCGGTCGGCTATGGCGCGGTGAAGCGCTTCCTTGGCCGGAGCAAGGGCGATGGCACGGGCGCCTGACGGAGCATGACCCCCGGCACCGCCATCGCCGGCTTTCTCGGCCCGCTCGCGATTGTTGCCCTGCTGCGCTGGCGCTATGGCGTGACGGCGCCGTCGCAGGGCCTGATCGGGGCCTTCGTGGCCGGCGCCGCCGGCGCCTTCCTCGCGCTCGTCGTCGAGGAATATCTGTGGCCGCGCCTCGTCGGCGTGTTCCCCACCGCCTGGGGCGATGTCTTCCGTGCCTTCATCCTGATCGCCCTGACCGAGGAGACGATCAAACTGTCCCTGATCCATGCAAGGGGCAGCGACGCCAAGGACCCGAGCTATGGCGCCTTCGTCATCGCGGCGGCGGCGGTCGGCGCCGGCTTCGCGGCCTGCGAAAACCTTCTCTATCTTCACACCTACGGCCCTGATGTCCTGTGGATCCGCCTCGCGACGGCGACCCCCTTCCACATCTTCAACGCGGTGCTGGCGGCCTGGGCCATCGCGCGCCACCTCGTCGGCGGGCGCATGGAATGGACCGCGGCCGCGCTGACGCTCTCGGTGCTCGCCCATGGGTTTTACGACTATGCGCTGATCAGCGCCCCGGTCGGGAACAGCCATTTCCTTCTGGCCCTCGCCCTCGTCAGCCTGGTCGCCCTCGCCATCCTGCGGCGCTTGCGCCCGGTGCCGCAGACCTAGCCCGCCGCGTCCTCGAGGGCGCGGCGAAATTCCGTCGCCGCCTGCCCCGGCGCCATCGCGGTCAGGCGGTGGAGACCCGCCCAGGCGCCCGGGTTGTTGCGCAGGATATAGGCGCTGTTTCCAGGCTGAAGCCCGGCGCGCCAATGGGTGATCGCGATGGTCAGCACCATGCGCGCCGCCATCAGGTCGGGCAGCACCGCGATCTCTTCTCCGGACAGGGGCCGGACGGCGTGATAGCCCCGGGCGAAAACCAGCGCCCGCTCGAGCGGCCCGGCCTCCCCGCCCATCTGATAGGCCAGCGCCGTGCCCAGATCGGCGACGGCGGGGGCTTCCAGCACATCGCCAAAATCGATGATGCCGGCGATCGCCTCGGGATCGCCGGCCCGCGTCACGGCATTGTGGGGATTGAGATCATTGTGGATCAGCTGGCGCGGCAGGGCGGCCAGCCGGGGCGCCACCTCGGCCTCGAAACGGTCTATCTGCCGGGCGACCAGCTGGCGCCCCTCGGCATCATCAATATGGGGCAGCAGCCCCCGCACCTGACCGACCCTTGTCGCATCCCAAAGCAGATCCCGCGCCATGGCGGGATGGCGGAAATCGGCGAGCGCCCGGTCGATACGGCCGAGCAGCGCGCCAAGGCGGCCGGCCTGCACCGATGAGGGCGGGCTGGCGTGCAGGGATATGCCGTCGAGATAGGTCAGCAGCCGGGTCATCATGGGCGGCTCGCCATGGGCGAATTCAAGACGCCCGTCCCGCGTCGGCACCACCCGGGGCACCGGCAGGCCGGGATCGCGGGCCGCCAGATGCGCCAGGGTAGCGGTCTGCAGCTGGGTGATCGACGGCGGCTCGGCGGGATTGGCCATTTTCAGGACGAATCCCCGGCCCGCCGCGTCGGTCAGTCGGAAATTCCGATCGCGCTCGCCCGGTATCGGCTCGATCCGGCCGGCGAGGCCATAGCATGCCTGGATCAGCGCCGTGGCCTCGTCGATCGACACGGCGGGCGCGGCCAGGGTCAGGGCATCGTCAGTCATCGGCATTCGGCTGGTCATCCCTCCGACGGGAACACATCATGGCCCCTGGGCCAGCGGGACGAAAGGACACCATGGCGAAGGATGTGAAGAAGCCGCTGCGGACCGGGTGGGACGACGTCATCCTCGTCTGTGCCAAATGCGAGCGGAAGCTGAAGGGCGGCTTCGGTCCATCGGGCAAGAAGGACCTGTCGAAGGCCTTGTCCCGCGCGCTCGACGACAGTGGCGCGAGGATCGGCGTGGTCGAGACCCTGTGCCTCGACGTCTGCCCGCGCGGCGGGGTGACCGCGATCCTCGCCAGCCGCCCCGGGCAGTTCTCGGTCATCCCGGCCGAGACCCCGATTGACGACATCCTGGCCGACCTCGGCCTCGACCTGTCTCACACCGGATAGCCGCCGAGCAGTCCGATCACGTGACGCTGGACCCGCCCGAGGCGCCGGCGCGCGGCGAAGCCGATGATCGGAGTCCGCGCCTCGATCGCGCAGGTGATGAGGATGCCCTGGTGATTGGGATCGATATAGAAGGGAAAAAAAGCCCCGAGGGAGAACAGCGTCGGCCCCTGTTCCCAGACGACGATGCCATGGTCGGCATCGACCTGATAGAGGCTGAACCCCCGGGGCGGGCGGCGCAGGAATTCCACCGCTTCCGACACGATCATGCCGGGCACCACGACCTGACGGAACCGCCGACGCCGGGGCACCATCACGAAGTCAGGCTGTTTCAGCGTGCCATAGAGCAGCAGAACGGCGACAACCCCGGCGGCGACATAGCCCAGCAAGCCCAGATAAGGGATTCCGCCACTCAACTGCCAGCAGCCTCCTGCGCCCGCCCGATCTGGACGGCGTCCGGGCAGGTAATGCCATCGTTAACAAAGGGTCAAGAGCCGACCCCGTCTTTGCGGCCCGGAAGCCGCCGATTCCGCCCCTGCCGGATCGAGATGCCGGCCTCGCGCCCGTTCAGTCCTGCCAGTCGAGCCCCATGGCGCGGTAGCGTTCTCGGTCCTCGGCCCAGTTGGGCCGGACCTTGACGAAAAGGAACAGATGGACCCGGCGGTCGAAGACCTGCTCCATTTCCTCGCGCGCCATGCTGCCGACGATCTTCATCGTCTGCCCGCCCTTGCCGAGAACGATGGCCTTCTGACCGTCCCGCTCGACATAGATCACCTGTTCGATCCTGACCGAGCCGTCCTTCTGGTCCTTCCAGCTCTCGCTCTCGACATGGATCGAATAGGGCAGTTCCTGATGCAGGCGGAGATAGATCTTCTCGCGCGTGATCTCGGCCGCAAGCATCCGCTCCGGCAATTCGGACAGCTGGTCTTCCGGGAACAGCCAGGGGCCTTCCGGCAGCCGCGCCTCGAGCGCATCCATCAGGTCCTTGCAACCATTGCCGCCGCTGGCCGAAATCATGAAAGTGGCATCGAAATCCAGGCGATCATTCATCGCCTTGGCCAATTCGAGCAGGGTCTCGCGCTTGACGAGATCGATCTTGTTGAGGGCCAGCAGGCATTTCCGCTCGCTGCCCTTCAGACCCTCGACCACCGCCTCGACCGCATCGTCGATGCCCCGTTCGGCGTCGACCACCATGACCACCAGATCGGCGTCGGCGGCGCCGGCCCAGGCGGCGGCGACCATCGCGCGGTCCAGCCGGCGCTTGGGCGCGAAGACACCCGGGGTATCGACGAAGATGAACTGCGACTTTCCACGCACGGCGATGCCGGTGACGCGGGTCCGCGTCGTCTGCACCTTCTGGGTGACGATCGAGACCTTGCTGCCGACCAGCCTGTTGGTCAGGGTCGACTTGCCGGCATTGGTCGGGCCGATGATGGCGACGAAGCCGGCACGGGACGGGCCGCCCGCGGTTTCGTCAGTGACGGTTTCGGTCATGTCTTGGCTTTCAGGGCATCGTGCAGGGCCTTCGCGGCTTCCTGCTCGGCAATGCGTTTGGACGAGCCCCGCCCTTCGGCGGACTGGCCGCCGGGCAGCAGCGCGGCGACGACGAAGACGGGGGCATGATCGGGTCCGCTGCGGCCCACGGTCTCATAGCGCGGCTGGCCCAGCCCCCGCGCGACCGACCATTCCTGCAGCTCGGTCTTGGCGTCCTTGGGCGGGGTGACGCGGTTGGCGAAATAGTCGGCCCACAGCCGCGAGACGACGCCGCGCGCCGCCGGCAGGCCACCGTCGAGATAGACGGCGGCGATCACCGCCTCCATCGCGTCGGCGAGAATCGCCGGCTTGGCCCTTCCCCCCTGCTCGTCCTCGCCCTTGGCGAGGCGAAGGTAACGGCCAAGGCCGATTTCCTCGGCGATGCGCGACAGGGTCTCGCGCCGGACGAGGCCGTTCAGACGAACCGCCAGGGCCCCCTCCTCCCACCCCGGATGGGCGGCATAGAGGGTTTCCGCGATGACCATGCCGAGAACCCGGTCGCCCAGGAATTCGAGCCTTTCGTTCGACACCTCGGCGCCGAAGCTCTTGTGCGTCAGGGCGCGCAGCAGCACCGCCTTGTCGGCGAAACGGTGGCCCAGGGCCTCGATCAATCCGTCGACGGCGGTCACCGGATCACTTGCAGCAGGCGGCCATAGCGGATGGCGCTGAACCAGTTCCACGGCTCGAACAGTCCGGCCGAGCCGTCGGTGGAGAAGAAGATGATCCGCGCGCGGCCAACCAGGTTCTGCGCCGGGACGAAGCCGACACCGCCGTCTTCGGGCTTGATCCGGCTGTCGGAGGAATTGTCGCGATTGTCGCCCATGGCGAAATAATGCCCGGGCGGCACTTCATAGACGCCGGTGTTGTCGGCGCTTCCGCCGGTGATCTCGTTGAAGGTGATATAGGTCACGCCATTGGGCAGGGTTTCGCGATATTGCTCGATCCGGCGCAAGCCGCCGTTCGGCAGTTTGTCGATGTAATCCTCGATGCGCTCGCGCGGGACCGCCACGTCGTTGATGATCAGGACACCGTCCACCATGCGGATGCGATCGCCCGGCAGGCCGACGATGCGCTTGATATAGTCGGTGCTGGTCTCGCCCGGCTTGCGGAAGACGACGACATCGCCCCGGGTCACCGGCTGCTCCATGATCCGGCCCTCGAACAGGTCGGCGCCGAGCGGCAGGGAAAAGCGGGAATAGCCGTAGGAATATTTCGAAACGAAGAGATAGTCGCCCACCTCCAGCGTCGGCCGCATCGAGCCCGACGGGATGTTGAACGGCTCGAACAGCACGGTACGGATCACGATCGCGATCAGCACCGCGTAGAAGACGGTGAGAACGGTCTCCACGAAGGATGACCGGCCAGCCTTTTTCATAACGTCTTCCCCGGAAACTGCCATCACACACTCGTCCAAAGTCGCGGCATGAAGCCTCCACCCTGCTTCCCTGTCAACATCGCGCTTGCACATGGCGGCGGATAGCTGCGCGCGCGGCGCGAAAAGAGCGGCGCTCCCGCCCGTGCTGGATTAGGATGTGGCCGGCTGGCGAGACAGCACCGGGGACGCGGACCATGCAGACGATCAATCGGCGCAGGTTGCTGGCTTCGGCCGGCACGACGATCTTCATGATGGCGGCCGGATCTCCGGCCTTCGCCGTCAATCTCCGCTTTCAGGTCATTGTCTATGGCGCGACCTCGGCCGGGGTCTTCGCCGCCTGTGCCGCCGCCCGGGAGGGGATGAAGGTCGCCCTCGTGGTCGGCCCCAATCCGATCGGCGGCATGACCGCCAATGGCCTCAGCCGGGCCGACGCCAACGAGAAACAGCCGATCGGCGGCATGACCGGCGCCTTCTTCAAGGCCATGGGCGCCGCCTATGGCCTGCCGTCCGCCTTCCGATTCGAACCTCATATCGCCGAATCCCATTATCGCGGCCTGCTCGACGACGCGGAAGTGACGGTCTTCACCCAGGACACGCTGGAGCGCAATCCGCTCTACATGGATGGCAACCGCATCAAATACATCATCCTCGAGGACAAGACCCACCTCGTCGGCGATGTCTATATCGACTGCAGCTACGAGGGCGACCTGATGGCGGCGGCGGGCGTTTCCCACGAATACGGCCGCGACGGACAGGAGAAATACGACGAGCCGACGGCGGGCTTCGGCCTCGCCCAGAAGGTGGTGACCAAGGTCAAGGTCCGTACCGCGTCGGGCGCGCTGATGCCCATGGTCAAACCCTTCCCGACGACGGCGATCGGCGCCGGCGACCGGGCGGTCATGGGTTTCAACTATCGCCTGTGCCTGACCGACGATCCGGCCGACCGCCGGCCCTTCGAAAAGCCCGCGGGCTATAATTCCAACTGGTATCTCCTCGATCTCGCCAAGGGCTTCACCAGGGACGGCCTTCATGCCGGCGGCGAATTGCCGGGTCTCGACAAGGTCGATCGCAACAACGACGAGGCGCCGGGCGAGAACTGGGGCTATCCCACCGGCACAAGGGCCAGGCGGAAATCGATCACCGACTTCCACCGTCGCTACCAGGCGGGCCGGCTCTATTTTTACGGCAATGATCCGCGCGTGCCGCAGTATTTCCGGGATTCGACCAATACCTGGGGCCTCGCCCGCAGTGAATTCACCGACAACGACAATTGGCCCCGCCAGCTTTACATCCGCGAGGGCCGCCGGATGAAAGGCATGTACAAGTTCAATCAGGCGGATACCAATGCCGGCGCCCGCTTCGACGACGGCGTGCTGCTCTGGGGTTATGACTACGACAGTCACCCGGTGCAGAACCTCGAAGGCCCGAATGGCGAACTGGTGATCGAAGGCAGCAATACCGCGGAAACCCCGGGCATGGGCGCCAAACGCTATCACCTGCCCCTGCGCTCCATGCTGCCGCTGGAGCGCCAGTGCGCCAATCTCATCGTGCCGGTCTGCGCTTCGGTCACGAGGGTCGTCAATTGCAGCTACCGGATGGAGCCGGCCTATATGATGGCGGGTGAAGCCGCCGGCATCTGTGCCGCCCATGCGGTCAAGGACAAGGTCGCGGTGCAGGGCGTCGACCGGCCGGGCGTGGTCACCGCCCTCAAGGGTTACGGCGCGATCCTGTAGGGGCGTATGTCGATATCGAGCTGCGTCGTCCCGGCGTAGGCCGGGACCTCGCGACGAGAAGGCGCCCTTGCCGGATCGAGATCCCGGCCTTCGCCGGGATGACGGGAAACGGTGGCGCTCCTACTCCCCATCCGCCGTCAGCGGATGGACGGAAATGATCACCAGGGCGCTGGCGAGTGGCGGCTCGTCGGTCATGGTCAGGGCGATCACCGCGCCCATGCCCGGCGGCGTGATCGCCTGCAGCCGCAGTAAGGCACCGCCGGTCAGGGCCAGGGTCGGCTTGCCGAAGCGGTCGTTGACGACGCCGACATCGCGCCAGAACACCCCGTTGGAAAAGCCGGTGCCCAGGGCCTTCACGCAGGCTTCCTTGGCGGCATAGCGCTTGGCGTAGGTCTCTACCCTCGTCATCTTGCGGCGGTCGGCCTTGGCCCGTTCCACATCGGTGAAGACCCGCTCGATGAAGCGATCGCCGAATCGCTCCAGGGTGCGGGCGATCCTGCGGATGTCGATGAGGTCGGAGCCGAGGCCGATGATCAACGGCGGGCCTCGTCCATCAGCACGCGCATCCGGCGGATGGCGGCTTCCAGGCCGACGAAGATCGCCTCGCCCACCAGGAAATGGCCGATGTTCAACTCGACTACATTGGCGATGGCGGCGACCGGCTGCACCGTGTCGAAGGCGAGGCCGTGGCCGGCATGGCATTCGAGCCCGAGGCGCGCCGCCGTCTCGGCCGCGTGCTTCAGGCGGTCGAGTTCCGCCGCGCGGGCAGCGCCCTCGACCTCGCAATAGGCGCCGGTGTGCAATTCGACGATATCGGCACCGAGCGCCTTGGCGACGGCGAGCTGGACATCCTCGGGATCGACGAAGAGCGAGACGCGGATGCCGGCGTCGCGCAGGCTGCGGATGAAGGGCGCCAGCGCGCGGTGACCGACCGCGACGTCGAGCCCGCCCTCGGTGGTCTTCTCTTCCCGCTTCTCGGGGACGAGGCAGCAGGCATGCGGCTTGTGCGACAGCGCGATCGCCAGCATTTCCTCGGTCGCCGCCATCTCGAGGTTCAGCGGCAGGTCGATTTCGCGGGCCAGGCGGGAAATATCCCCGTCCGAGATATGGCGCCGGTCTTCGCGCAGGTGCGCCGTGATGCCGTCAGCGCCGGCCGCCGCCGCCAGCCGGGCCGCCCGCACCGGATCCGGCAGGCGGCCGCCCCGGGCGTTTCGGATGGTGGCGACATGGTCGATGTTGACGCCAAGACGCAAGGGCGGAAGCACGGCACTCATGATCGGTTCCTACTTGAGGCCGCGGCTGCCGGGCTTGATCGCCGGCACGGCCGCGAGTTCGGGCGGCAGATTGTCGGGCGAATAACTCGGCACGTCGAGCCTGAGGAGCGAGACCAGCGGCACGCCGATATCGGCCTTGCCATCCGAACGGTCGACCAGCGAGGCCCCGGCGACGACCCTGCCGCCCAAGGCCTCGATCACCTTGATGCATTCGCGCGACGATAGGCCGGTGGTCACCACATCCTCGACCATCAGGCAGCGGGCGCCGGCCGGGATCTCGAAACCGCGGCGCAGCGCGAACTGGCCGTCCACCCGCTCGACGAAGATCGCCGGCACGCCCAGCTGGCGGCCCATCTCGTAACCGACGACGACACCGCCCATGGCCGGCGAGACCACGAGATCGATCCCCTCGCCCACCTCGGCCCCAACCTTGGCGGCCAGGGCGGCGCACAGGCGGTCGGCGCGCTTCGGGTCCATCAGGACGCGGGCGCACTGCAGATACATCGGGCTGCGCAGGCCGGACGTCAGGATGAAATGACCTTCGAGCAGCGCCTTCGCGGCGCGGAATTCGTCGAGTACCTGTGCCTGATTCATGAGTTCCATCCAGTGACGGCGGGAGCCGCGCGGCCCCGGCCGGTTCAGCCCCGCGCCCGCTCGACCGAGGTGACCGCGGGATTGGCGCGCAGCGCCGCGACGATCGAGGTCAGGTGCTTCAGATCGCGCACCTCGATATCGATCATCATCTCGACGAAATCGGTGCTGCGGTCGGTGAACTTGAGATTGACGACATTGCCGAGATTCTTGGCGATGACGGTGGCGACGGTCGACAGCGATCCCGGCTCGTTCGAGACGATCGCCGTGATCCGGCCGGTGTGGTGATCCTCATCGCCATCGTCCGACCAGGCAAGGTCGAGCCAGCGTTCGGGCTGGTCGTTGTATTGCTCCAGCATCTTGCAGTCGATCGAATGCACCGTGACGCCGCGCCCGGTGGAAACGATGCCGACGATGCGGTCACCGGGCAGCGGGTGGCAGCAGCCGGCATAGTGAATCGCCATGCCGGGGATCAGTCCCTT
>JAOZVS010000041.1 GCA_025869435.1 Zavarzinia sp. | reverse complement strand
GGCAGGTTGACGACGGCATGGGCGAATTCCGGCCAGATTTCCACCGCCTCATGCTCGACAGCGGCAAGGCTAACCATTTCGCCCGCGACCTTGGCGAAGCGCTTCGCCCGGCCGAGGATGGTGACGAAGCCGAGATCGTCGATGTCGACGATATCGCCGGTGTCGTACCAGCCGCCCGGCGGTACTTCCAGTTCGCCCGGGCGGTCGGGGCGGAAATAGCCCAGCATGATGTTGGGGCCGGTGACCACCAGACGCCCCCCCCGCGTGATACCCTCCACCGGTTCCAGCCGGGCGCGCATGGCGGGCAGCAGGCGGCCGACTGTGCCGGGCTTGAACTGCATCGCCGTGTTCACCGCGATCACCGGCGAGCATTCGGTGGTGCCATAGCCTTCGAGGATGCGGACGCCGAATTTCTCGCCGTAGATCCGCCGCGTCTCGTCCTTCACCCGTTCGGCCCCGGCGAAGATGTAACGGGTCGAATAGAAGTCGTAAGGATGCGCGGCGCGGGCGTAGCCGTTCAGGAACGTGTCGGTGCCGAACATCATGGTCGCCCCGGTCTCATAGGCGAGTTCGGGAATGGCCCGGTAATGCAGCGGCGAGGGGTAGAGGAAGGTCTTCACCCCGACCATCAGCGGCAGCACGAGGCCGCCCAGCAGGCCAAAGGAATGGAACACCGGCAGCGGGTTCAGCACCCGGTCGTTGCCGGTGATGTCGACGATGGAGGCGACCTGGTTCAGGTTGGCGTTCAGGCTGCGGTGACTGAGCACGACGCCCTTGGGCAGGCCCTCGCTGCCCGAGGTGAAGAGGACGACGGCGGGATCGTCCGGCCGCGTCGCCAGTTCGCCATGCAGGAAGCGGGGCGCCCTGGCGGCGGCCAGACCCCAGAGCTTGTCGGTCAGTTTCAGGCCGGCGCGGACATCTTCGAGATAGATGATGGTGGCCACCTCGCCGATCGCCTTGATCGCGTCCTCCAGCTTCGCCATGGCGACGAAGCGGCGGGAGGTGAGCACGGTCTTCACCCTGGCCGTCCGGCAGGCGGCGGCCATGGTCGATGGCCCGGCCGAGAAATTCAGCATGGCCGGCACCCGGCCGAAGCAGAGCAGGGCGAAGAAAGTGACGGCGACGCCCGCCGTGTTGGGCAGCAGGACGCCGGTGATTTCCTTCTCGGCCGTGCGGCGCGACAGGGCGCGGCCCAGCACGAAACAGGCCATGATGAAGCGGTTGTAGGTCAGGGGCTTGCGGTCCTGATCCTCGACGATCGGCAGATGGCCGCCGTGATTGGTGCGGGCGTGCAGCAGCGCCTCCCACAGGTTCACCTCGAGATCGACCGAGGCGAACATCATCTCGACCATGACGTCATAGAGCTTGTTGCCGACGACCTGGCGGCGTCGGCGGCCGGTCAGGCCGGCCGGGACATCGAAGCGCCGGGGCTCGAGAATATGGATCGTCACCTTGGGGAACAGGCGGCGGTGCAGCTTGCCGCCGAGGCGCGAGAACAGCGAATACTGCGGCCCCTCGATGCGGACGGGCAGCACCATGGCGCCCGCGCGGTCGGCGACCATGCCGGGGCCTTCGTAGATCTTCATCAGGCCGCCCGTCACCGTCGGCCGGCCCTCGGGGAAGATCACCATGGGCGTGCCATCGGCGACCGAGCGGATCAGCGCCTTCACCGCGACCGGGTGGGACGTATCGATGGGATAGAGCCGGATCAGTTTCGACAGCAGGCGGGCCGCCCGGCTGCGCGCGATGGTGGCATTGGCGGCGAAACGCAAATCGCCCGGCAGGAAGGCGGCGAGCAGCGGCGCGTCGAGATGGGAGACGTGATTGGCGACGATCACCACGCGCGGGCCGGCCTTGGCGACATTCTCGATGCCCTTGACCTCGACCCGGAACAGAAGGCGCAGCAGGCGGGCCGCCGCCGCCTTGAACAGGGCTTCCGGCCACAGGCGCAGGGCGGAGGGCAGCACGGCGAGGGCCGACAGGCCGAGGGCCAGGAAGAGCTCGGGCAGACCGAGGCCGACCGCGCGCAGCAGAAGGCCGAGCAGCAGGGCGGCGGCCCCGGCGAGGCCGACCAGCAGGCCGGTGATGGCGTAATGATGGGCGGTCGCCCGCTCGTCGCCCGGATCGCCGGTCAGGACCAGCAGCGGGATCGACAACAGGCCAAGGGCGGCGGCGAGGAAAAAGGTGTCGATCGCGACGCGGACCGCGGCGGCATCGCCGGCCAGGGCAAAGACGGTGCGCGGATCCATCCCCCCCGCCGCGCCGACATCGATGCTGGCGGCGGTCACGAACAGATCGAAAGCGGCGAGGGCGGCGATGCCGAGGGCGAGCGGGGCAAGGGCCGCGTTCACCGGCCCGCGCGAGAGCCGCAGCAGGATGAAGGCGCCAAAGCCGGTGCCAAGGGCCAGGATGCCGAGAAGGCCATATTCGGCGAGGCCATCGCCCAGCAGGATCTGGCGGGCCAGTGCCGGCAGATAGGCCACCAGCAGAAAGGCCGCCGCAGCCGTCCAGGCGACGATGACGGCCGCCGACCAGGGCGTGCCTTGGCGACGCATCCGCTCGATCGTGTCGAACACGCCGCCCCGCGCCATCAGGGCGAGGTCGACATCGTCTTCCGTCGGGCGGTGGCCCAGCGTGGCGGCGGCGAGATAGCGCGTCAGCCACCAGCCGGCTCCGGCGACGACGACGAGCACCAGCGCCAGCAATCCCTCGCCACCGGGCAGGGGCATCAGGACATGGCTTGCCCCGATGCCGAGGGCGGCGGCGATGAAGACGGCGCTCAGCGCCCGGGCGACCCCGGCCAGACGCCTGTCGGCGTCGAGGCGGCGGTGAAGGGCGGACAGGATCAGGGGGCCGATGACGGCACCGACGATGCCTTCGAGGGCAAGGGCGGCCCAGCCGCCGCGCCAGTCCCGCGCGATAAAGCCTGCAGCGGCGAGCAGGGCGGCGAGCAGGGCGACGGCCATCGACCAGGTGACGATGGGCTGGCCCCGGCCCCGGGCGGCGATGGCCCCGGCGAGGCGCGGCAGCAGGATCGGTGGCACCAGCAGCAGGGCCGCCGCGAGCAACCCGCGCAGGCTCATCTCGTCGATCGTGTCGGCGGGGCGGACCAGGGTGGCGAAATTCGCCGCCGTGGTCAGGCTGAAGGCCGACAGGGCGATGATCAGCCGGGGCGCGGGGCCCGCCGTCAGCAGCCGGCGCAGGCGGCCGGCCTCCTGGCGCGGCGCGGCGTCGGGCGTATCCTGACCCGGTTGTTCAGTCATCGTGAAAATCCTGTCCTGTCCCTGTCGGTACGCGGCAAGCCACTGACCCTTGTCGCGTGATTATCGCATGTAAGGAAGCGGTGAAAGGGGCCGATGGTGCGGTTCGTCGCCATTCCCGACGATTTTGAGACGGATTCCGGGGCGCGCTTCGCCGAATTGGATGATATGACAGTGGGGTCGGCGAAGGTTCCATGCACCCGGCGCGGGGCAGGTTCCGGTCTCCGATGTCGTTCCTGTGATCCGCGTCACAGACACCCGGGGGGCGCAGGTTGTCCGTTATCGGGGTCAAAAGTTGCAGTCTTCCGGCGAGAATTCATGACGGGTCCCATGCTCAAGATACAGTTCTCGCGACCGACGCCCTGTCCCGGTGTCCGGGTCTGACACCGCGGACGGCCGCAGGATCGTGATGACGCGCAGTTTTGAAGATGTCGCCCGGGCGGCCGGTCTCGACCTGTCGGCGGAACCATTCGCCATGATCGCCGGCAGTTCGGCGCGTTGCGCCGCCGCCTCGATCATCGCCGTCTTCGAGGCGCTGGAGGCGCAGCCGGTGCCCAAGCTGGCGCCGATGACCGACTGGCTGCTGGCGGGGCAGGGCTTCCCGCCGGGCCATCCCTACCGCGTGGCGGCGCGCCCGCTGGCCGAGGCGATCGAGGCGCGGGACCAGCCCGTTCCGGTCAACCCCTACCACAATGCCCATCACACGCTCGAAGTCCTGCTGAACGCGCATTATCTCGCCTGCCGCAATGATGCGGTGGCGACGCGGATCCGCCTGTCCCGGCGCGAATACGGCATCCTCTGCCTTGCCGCGCTGATCCATGATTTCGAGCACGACGGCACGATGAACGGCGCCCAGCGCTTCCGTCTGGAGCGCCATTCGGCCGATCTCGCCGCGCCCTATTTCGTCGCCGCCGGCATCGGCGCCGAAGACCGGGCGGCGATCGACGCCATCGTGCTGGCGACCGATCCGGCCGGCCCCAATCTCTACATGAAGGCGCTGCATGGTCAGGCCTTTTACGACGGACCGCCGCCCGACCCGTCGCTGGCCTTTCCCGAGCTGGCGCCGCTGGCCGGGGATCACCGCCTGCTGCGGATGGCCGCGCTGCTGAACGATGCCGATCTTCTGTCGTCGGCCGGTCTCAGTGTCGATTATGCCGCCAAGCAATCGGCCAAGCTCGGGGCCGAGGGCGGCCGGATTCTCGATTGCGCCGACATGCTGCGTTTCCTCAGCCATATCGTCGGCGGCAGTTTCACGACGAGGGCCGGGCGCTTCTTCAATCTGAACATGTTCCTGATCAAGGCCATGGCCGAACTGGGCCAGGGCCACAGCGATGACGGCATCGACGCGCCGCTGATCAGGCCCTGAGGCGGAACGCCGTTGTTGTGGACCTGAGGCGGGTCACTTCCAGCATTCGACCAGCACGGTATAGCGCCGCGCCGCTTCGCCGACATCGGCGGCCGACAGGGGGGCCGCGCTGTCGGCCCCGATCGGTATGATCTGCTGGCGGTTCAGGAAGGCGGCGGCGACGCTGCCCTTGATGGCGAAATTCACGTTCTGGGGAATGTCGCCATAGGTATCGGCGATTTCGAGGGCATCGAGCTTCGCCGACACCACGCCGACGACATGGCCGGCCCGGTCGAGCAAGGGGCCGCCCGAATTGCCGGGCTGCACCGGGGCCGAGATCTGGAAATAGTTGGGATCGTCGCGCAGGCCCGCGTTGGCGCTGATGGTGCCGGTCGCCACATTGGCCTCGGACGAGAGCAGGCCCCGCAGGGGATAGCCGACGGCGACCACATCGTCGCCCGGGCGGACATCCTTGCCCATGCGGAAGATCGCCCGGGACGGTGGCACGGACGATGATTTCAACAGGGCGAGATCATGGGACGGGTCGGCCGCGACAATGGTCGCCGAGCCGATGGCCTCGCTGCCAAGGCGCAGCTTCAGATCGGAACAGGTGGCGACCACATGGTGATTGGTCAGGACGAGGCCGCCCATCGAGATGAAGAAACCCGACCCGGTCGAATCGAGTTCGGTCCGGCTGCGCTCGGGCGGCGGCGTGCTGGCGGTGCGCGGCGCGGCGCTGCCCGGCCCGCTGTTGCGCAGCCATTCGTCGGCGCGGCGGCGTGCCTCCCTGGTTTCCGAGCGTTCCATGCGCTCGCCCAGGCCGGCGCGGTCTTCGAGGGCCGCCTCGCGTTCGGGGCCGGTGGCCATGGAATCGATGGCGATGCTCAGCCATTTGTAGGCTTCGACCAGATCCTGCGGCACGCCCTGGCCGTCCCGGAACAGGGAGGCGAGGTTGCGCATGGCGCTGGTATTGCCCTGTTCGGCCGCCTGTTCGTACCAGTAGCCGGCTTCGCCGGGCGCGCGCGCCATGCCGTCGCCGGATTCGAGCAGCACGCCGAGATTGTTCTGGGCCGCCGGATTGCCCTGCAGGGCCGCCTTGCGATACCAGGTGGCGGCCTGCTCCTTGTCCACCGGAATGCCTTCGCCGGTGTCGAGCATCAGCGCCAGGTTGAACTGGGCCTCGGCATCGCCCTGTTCGGCGGCCTTGCGATACCAGGTGGCGGCCTTGCCATCGTCCAGCGGCACGCCGGTGCCGAAATCATACATGACGCCGAGGTTGAACTGCGCCCGGGCAAAGCCCTGTTCGGCCGACGCCGCGTACCAGCGGGCGGCTTCGGACTTGTTCTCGGGCACGCCGATGCCCTTGTCGTAAAGCACGCCCAGATTGTTCTGGGCCTTGGCGTGGCCCTGTTCGGCGGCCTTGCGATACCAGAAGGCGGCGGTCGCGGGATCGCGGTCGATGCCGTCGCCGCTCTCATACATCAGGGCAAGGTTGTATTGCGCGCCGACGTGGCCGCTCAGGGCCGATTTCTTGTACCAGAAGGCGGCTTCGGTCTTGTCGATCGCCACGCCCTTGCCCGAGTCGTAAAGCAGGGCGAGGTTGAACTGGGCGTCCGGATTGCCGCGCTCGGCCGCGAGGCGATACCATTTGGCGGCTTCCGCGTCGTTCTCCGGCACGCCCTGGCCATTGTCGAGGATGACGCCGACGCCGAACTGGGCATCGGAATCGCCCTCCTGCGCCAGGGGCAACCAGATCGTGTAGGCCTGACCATAGTCGCCGCGCTCATAGGCGGCGAAACCCTGCTGATAGCTCTCCGCCAGGGCCGGCAGCCCGGTGGCGAGCAGGATCATCGAACCAAGGGCGGCAACAGCACCAGCTGCGACTAGGCGGCCTCGACGGCCACGGGGCTTCATAATGTGAGGCACCAGAATAGGGGTTGGCGCGGAAAGGCACCGCCGACCCTGCAGACTTGTTTGAGCAAGGTAACCTAGACTGCCCGGCTTCGAGTCGCGAACATTTTGCAAGCGCGAAATGCGAATCTTACTGAAGTGTGGCAGTCGTATCGCGCCGCGCCCTAGCCGCCCGCGATCGTGACGCCGCCATCGACCGCCAGGGTCTGGCCGTTGGTATAGCGTCCGGCGTCGGACACCAGGAACAGGGCGGCGCCGGCGATATCCTCGGGCTCGCCGATGCGGCCGGCGGGGCAGTTGCGCAGCACCTCGCGCTCGATATCCGGGTTCTCCCACAGGGCGCGGGCGAAATCGGTCCGGATCAGCCCGGGGGCGATGCAATTGGCGCGGATGCCTTCGCTGCCCCATTCGACCGCCAGATTGCGGGCCAGCTGCATGTCCGCCGCCTTGGAAATGCAATAGGCGCCGAGCAGGGCCGAGCCGCGCAAGCCGCCGATCGACGAAATGATCAGGATGGCGCCGCCCCGGATCGCCAGGGCGGGCCGCGCCATCTGGCACAGCCACAGGTTCGATTTGATGTTGGAGGCCATGATCTTGTCGAAGGCGGCATCCGGCACATCGGCGATCGGGCCGAAATAGGGGTTCACGGCGGCGTTGCAGACGAGGGCGTCGATCCGGCCGAACTGCGCCATGGTGCCACGGATCAGCGCCTCGCAATCCTCGCGCGACGAGATGTTGCAGGGAATGACCGTGGCGTCGCCGCCTTCCGCCGCGATCTCCGCGCGGACCTTGTCGCAGGCCTCGGGTTTGCGGCTGGAGACGACGACGGTCGCCCCGGCGCGGGCGAATTCCAGCGCGATCGCGCGACCGATGCCCCGGCTGGAGCCGGTGACGATCGCGACCTTGCCTGTCATGTCGAACAGTTTCGATGCCATGATGCCGACGTGCCCCCCTGATTCGTTTTCTTTGGACCAGAGTCATGCAGGATTGGGACGATCTCAAGATCGCATTGGCGATCGCCCGTCACGGCACGCTGACGGCGGCCGGGCGCGCCCTCGGGCTCAACCAGTCGACCATGGGGCGGCGCCTCGCGGCGATGGAAGCCGTGATCGGTCAGCCCTTGTTCGAGCGCCAGGGCACCAGCCTGATGGCGACCGAACTGGGCAGCCGCGTCGTCGCCGCCGCCGAACATGTCGCCGGCACCATGGCCGAGCTTCAGGTCGAACTGGCGGGCGGGCCGACCGCGCTCGAGGGCATCCTGCGCCTCTCGGCCCCGGAATTGCTGATCGCGCCCTTTCTCGCCTCGCGCCTCGCGCCGTTCATTGCCAGCCACCCCGGCCTCGCGGTCGAGTTGGTCGCCGACGAGCGGCCGCCGGTGCTGGCGCGGCGCGACAGCGATATTGCGCTGCGGTTTTCACTGCCCGATCAGGCGGAGCTTTTCGTGCGCCGGGTCGCCTTCATCGCCTTCGCCGTCTATGCCTCGCCCCGCTACGTCCTGTCGGCCGGGCTCGATCCCGAGGAGCGGCGGTCGCCGGTCGCCGGCACGTTTTCGGGCTGCGACGCGGTCGGGCCGCCGCCTGAACTGTCGGGCGCGGCCGATGCGCAATGGTTCGCCACGGTCGCGCGCGGCGCGCGGCCGGCGCTGCGGGTCGACGGCATCGCGGCGCAGCTGGCGGCGATCAAGGCCGGGCTCGGGGTCGGGCTGCTGCCCTGTTTCATCGGCGACGACGAGGGCCTGACCCGGCTGACCGCGCCGGGCGCCTGTCCTTTACGCGAAGTCTGGCTGGCGGTGCATCGCGAATTGCGCCACGCGCCGCGCCTGCGCGCCATGATCGATCAGCTGAGCGCGGTCATGAAGCGCGAGCGGCCCGCCCTGATGGGCGCGCCGCGCGGCTGATCCGGCCCGCCTCAGGCCTGGGCGAAGGCTTCCTTCAGCAGGGCGGCGCCCTCGACGAGGGCGGTGCGGCCGGCCTCGATCACCCCGGCCATCGAGCAGAAGCCGTGGATCTGGCCCGGGAATTCCGACAGCGTGACCTTGTTGCCCGCCACCTTCAGGGCCTCGGCATAGGCGATGCCTTCGTCCCGCAGCGGGTCGAAGCCCGCGACGACGACATGGACCGTGCCGAGATTGCCAAGGTTCGGATGCCGCAGGGGGGAGAAGCGCGGATCGGCGAGATCGACGCCGCCGCCGTCCCCCAGATACTGGGTGAAGAACCAGGTCATCAGGTCCTTGTCCAGCATGAAGCCCTCGGCATTGGCCGTCCGCGACAGGCCTTCGTGCAGGGCATCGGTCGCCGGATAGATCAGCAGCTGGAACACGATCCTGGGGCCACCCGCGTCGCGCAGCTGCTGGGCGACCACGGCCGAGAGATTGCCGCCCGCGGAATCGCCGCCGACGGCGATCCGGTTCGGGTCGGCGTTGATTTCGGCCGCGTTGCGCGCCACCCAGATGACCGCGGCCAGGCAATCCTCGACCGCCGCCGGGAAGCGGTGTTCAGGGGCCAGGCGGTAGTCGACCGAGACGACAAGGCAGCGCGCGTCGTTGGCGATCAGCCGGCAGGGCGCGTCGTGGCTGTCGAGGCTGCCGATGACGAAGCCGCCGCCGTGGAAGAACACGAGCACGGGCAGCGGCCCGGACGGCGCCGCGACGGGCGTGTAGATGCGGATCGGCAACGGCGTGTCGTCCGGCCCCGGAATGACGCGGTCCTCGACCCGGCCGATCGGCAGGTCCTTCATGTCGGTCAGCTTGCAGGTGATCTCGAACATCTGGCGGGCGACGCTGGCCGGCACCTGATGCATCTTCGGCATGGGCGAGCGGGCGATCTGGTCGAGAATGGCCTTGGCCTGCGGATCGAGGGTCATGATGCTCTCCCTTCAGTTATGGCCGTCGCGCCCGGCGAGGGCGGTCAGGAATTTTTCGATGGCGTCGACATACCAGATGCCGTCCCGCCCGTGATGGCCGACATGGCCGCCGCCCCTGGTGAAGGCCGGAAGGATGGAGGGGGATTTCGACCATTCGACGGCGCGGTAGCTGGAAAAGGGGATGATCGGATCATCCTTGGCCGCGATCACCAGGGCGGGCACCCGGATGCCGGAAACGAAATGACGGGCGCTGTTGGCGGCATGGAAGGCTTCGGGCGTGGGGTAGTTGTTGCGGGGCGCCGTCACCGTCCGGTCGAATTCGACGAAACTTCGCGCCGCCTCCACCGCCGTCCGCAGCGGGTCGGACAATAGGGCCCCCGGCGCGACATATTCCGCCTTGAAGGCCTTCAGCAGATAGGACTGGTAGAAGCGGTTGCCGCGCCGGTTCATCGTCCTCGTGGTGGCGCCGAGATCGATCGGGGCGCAGATGCTGACAACCGCGATCACCGGTCCCTTCGCGCCCTGTTCCCCGGCCAGTTTCAAAACCGTGTTGGCGCCCAGCGAAAAGCCGATGGCGACGATGCCGAGCGCGGTCAACTCGGGCGACAGGCCGTCGATGGCATCGCGCAGGTCCTGCGAGCGGCCGGCGTGGTAATGGCGGCCGCAGTCGATCCGGCTGGGGCCAGCGCCGCGCAGGTTCAGGCGCAGCACGCGGTAGCCGAGGCCGAGCAGCCGGGCGGCGGTCGCCCGCATGTAATAACTCTCGGCGCTGCCGGCGATGCCATGGGCCAGCAGGACGAGGGGCAGGCCCTCGCCGGCATCGACCGGCTGGTCGAGCACGGCGTGCAGGATGTCGCCCGTGCCGTCCGAAACCGGCAGGCGCAGCGGCGTTTCGCTGGCTGGCGGACGCTGGACCGCCGGCTTCATCAGGGCGTTGCGCACGGTCTGCAGATGGCCGCCCAGCCAGGGCGGGCGGGGGCGGAAGGGGGGCAGGCCGATGTCGTCGAGGGTCATGTTCAGAAAATGGTATAGCCGCCGTCGATGACAATACAGTCGCCGGTATGGAAACTGCTGGCATCGGAGGCGAGATAGATCGCCATGCCGGCGAAATCCTCGGGCCGGCCCCAGCGTCGCACCGGGACCCGGGGCAGGACCTTGTCCTGGAACCTGGGGTTGGCGAAAATCGCGCCGGTCATGTCGCTTTCGACCCAGCCGGGCAGGATGGCGTTGCAGCGGATGCCATCGCGCCCCAACTCGGCCGCGATGCCCCGCATCATCGAGACGACGGCGCCCTTGCTGGCGCCGTAATGTTCGTTGCGCGCCGCGCCTTCGAGGCCGGCGACCGAGGCGGTGACCACCAGCGAGCCGCCGCCGCCCCGCAGGGTCATGTGGCGGGCCGCCTCGCGCAATGTCAGGAAGGCGCCGTCGAGATTGACCGCCATCACCCGCCGCCATTCATCAAGACCAAGCTGCATGAAGGACGGGGCCGCGCCGATCACCCCGGCATTGGCGAAACAGGTATCGACCCGGCCAAGCGTGTCGACGGTACGGGCGAAGCCATCGGCGACCGCGGTCTCGTCATCGACCGAAACCTCGAAACCGGCGATCCTGGTGCCATGGGCCGACAGGCGCTCGACCGCGGCGGCGGTCTTCGCAGCGTTGGTGCCCCAGATCGCGATATCGGCGCCGGCTTTGGCGCAGCCTTCGGCGAAACCAAAGCCGATGCCGCCGTTGCCCCCGGTTACCAGCACCACCTTGCCGGTCAGGTCGAAAGCCGCGAATGCCACGATGAACTCTCCCTCGGTTTGTTTTTTTGTTTTGGGAGGATCAGGGATCGAGCGGCCTGCCGTCCAGCCATTTCGCCATCATCACCCGCGGCTGCTCGGCATAGCCGATCGATTCGTAAAAGCCGCGAACCTTGCCGTTCTCGGGCCGGATCAGCAGATGCATCTTCTGCATTCCCGTCGCCGCCGCCCAGATCTCCGCCGCCTTGACCAGCCGGCGGCCAAGGCCGATGCCCTGCAGCCCCGGGGTGACCGCGACGTAATACATCCAGGCCCGGTGCCCGTCATGGCCGACCATGACGGTGCCGATCACGGCATTGTCGCGCTCGGCCACCATGATCACGGCTTCCATCGAACCTCGGGCGCGGGCGATGTCGTCCCTCGGGTCGTTCCACGGCCGGGTCAGCCCGCAGGCTTCCCACAGCGCCACCACGGGTTCGATATCGGCGTCGGTGATGGGGCGGATGGCGATGTCGTCGGTCATCTCGGTCTTTCGATGTACCCTTGCGCGATAAGCCAGTCCGCGCAATCGGCCACCATGTCGGCCAGCGGAACCGGCCGGTAGTCGAGTTCGCGCTGCGCCTTCAGGCTGGGGCAGGGATTGGATTTGGCGGCCATGGCCGCGGCTTCCGGCGTCAATGGCGGTTCCCGTCCGGTCAGCATCGCCCTCAGGGCATAGAGCTGGCCCATGACCTTGAGAACGGCGAGCGGCACCACCGGCGGCACCCGGCTCTTGCCGAGGCGGCGGGCGATTTCGGCGACGAATTCGCGCATGGTGGCGTCGGTCCCGCCCAGCACGTAATTGGCCCCGGTCGTGCCTTTCTCGGCGGCGGCGATATGCGCCTTCACCACTTCGCGGACATGGGTGAAGGACACGCCGCCGGGCGGAATGCCGGGCAATTCGTCTTCCGCCACCATCAGGAACAGGCGGGCCCAGGTGTGGCTGTCCTGCGCGCCGACGATGGCGCCCGGGTTCAGGATCACGGCGTCGAGGCCGCGCCCGATCGCCTTTTTCACTTCCTGTTCCGCGAGATATTTCGAGCGCTGGTAATTGATCCAGGAGGCGCCGCCCTTCTGCGGCGTCTCCTCGGTGATCGGCCCGTCGATCAGGCCCCAGACCGAGATGGTCGAGGTATGGACGAAACGCTTCGCGCCTTTTTCCAGGGCGACGGCGCACATGTTGCGCGTGCCGTCGACATTGTTCGCGGTCTGCCGGGCATTGTTGCGCGACCACAGATTGGTATCGCCCGCGACATGGAACACGACATCGACCGCTTCGGGCATGGCGGCCCGCAGGCTGTCGATATCGGTGATGCCGCCGGTCGCCAGACTGACCGGACGGCGCGCGAGAAGACTTGTGTTCGAGCCCTGACGGACCAGGCAGGTAACCTGCCAGTTCCGCGCGACGAGTTCGTCCACCAGGTTGATGCCGACGAAACCGGTTGCCCCCGTGACGAATGCCTGTGGCATTGCTGCCTCTCCCCTCAAGCGATGATTATGGTTTGACGAGTTTCCCGGGGTTCATCAGGCCCCGGGGGTCCATCGCCGTCTTGATGCGGCGTTTGAGGTCCAGTTCGACCTCGCTGTGATAGCGGGTTATCTCGTCCAGCTTCAAACGGCCAAGACCGTGTTCGGCCGAGATCGAGCCCTGATGGGCATGAACGAGATCGTGGACAATCTCCGCGAATTCCGCCGTTCGCGCAAGGAAGGCGGCGGGATCGGCGCCGATTGGCTGGCTCAGGTTGAAATGCAGGTTGCCGTCGCCGACATGGCCGAAGCAGACGATGCGCACGCCGGGGTCGCGCGCCGCGACGGCGGCGAAGGCTTCGGCGACGAAGCCGGCGATGGCGGGCACCGGGATCGAGACATCATGCTTCAGCGAGGCGCCCTCGGGCTTCTGGGCGTCCGACATGTCTTCCCGCAGGTGCCAGAGCGCGGCCCGCTGCGCTTCCGAGGCGGCAAGGGTGGCGTCGAGGACGAGGCCATCCGCCATCGCGGCTTCCAGCGCCGACTCCAGCAGGGGTTGGGGATCGTCCCGCTGGGCCGCGATTTCGGTCAGCACATACCAGGGCGAGACGGTGGCCAGCGGCCGCTGGCTGCCGGGCAGATGGCGCAACACGAAGCCGAGGCCGGTCTCCGGCATCAGTTCGAAGGCGGTCAGGGCCTCGCCCGCCACGGTTCGCAGGCGGCCCAGCAGGCTAACGGCGGCCGGAACATCGGGCACGGCGCAGAAGGCGACGGCGCGGGCGCGCGGCCGTGGCCACAGGCGCAGCACGGCGGCGGTGATGATGCCCAGCGTCCCTTCCGCCCCGATGAAGACCTGCTTCAGGTCATAGCCGGTGTTGTCCTTGCGCAGCGCCCGCAACCCGTTCCAGATCCGGCCGTCCGGCAGCACGACCTCGAGCCCCAGCACCTGTTCGCGGGTGTTGCCATAGCGCAGCACCTGCACGCCGCCGGCATTGGTCGCCAGATTGCCGCCGATGGTGCAACTGCCCTGGGAGGCGAGGGAGACCGGATAGAGCCGGTCGATGCTCTCGGCCGCGGCCTGAACCTCGGCCAGGGTGCAGCCGGCCTCGACCGTGATGGTATCGCCTTCGGGATCGAGGGCGCGGATGGCGCGCATCCGCTCGGTCAGGATCAGCACCTGATCGCCGCTCTCGTCCGGGGTCGCGCCGCCGACAAGGCCGGTGTTGCCGCCCTGGGGCACCATGGCGATGCCTTCGCCATGAAGGAGCGCCATGGCCGCGGCCAGGGCTTCGGTGCTGGCCGGCCGCAGGGCCAGCGGTGTCCGCCCGACATAGCGCCCGCGCTGATCCTTCAGCCTGGGCGCGAGGTCCGAGGCCTCGTCGATGATCCCGCCAGGGCCGAGAATGTCGCGCAGCCGGTCGCGGAGGGCGGGGGCGATCATGCCGCCTCCCCGCGCGGCGCGGCGGCGCGGCCCAGCCGGTCGCGGATCGCCTCGCCAAGGCCATCGCCCGGGATGGGCATGACGGCGATGCCCGTCGCGCCCGAGCGGTCGAGCTGGCGCAGCATCGAGAACAGATGGGCCGCCGCCTCGGCCAGATCGCCGATGGGCGACAGGTTCAGGCTGACCAGGGCGCCTTGGGGTAGCGATCCGCCGAAGCCGAGCAGGGCCTCATGGGAGGCGACCGAGGTCGCGTTCAGCCGCACCGGCAGGCGCGGGGCATAATGGGACAGCAGGCGGCCGGGGCTTTGCGGGGCCTCGGCATCGGCATGGCCCGGGTCCAGCAAGGGGCCGGTCACGGCTTCGATCGCGGCGCGGGGCAACCCGCCGGGGCGCAGCATCACGGCCGTATCGCCGAAAAGACCGACAATGGTCGATTCGACGCCGACCGGCGATGCACCGCCATCAATGACGAGGGCGAGCTCCTCGGGCGAGAAGGCCTCGGCGACATCCTCGGCGCGGGTCGGGCTGAGCCGGCCGGACGGATTGGCGCTGGGCGCCGCCAGGGGCAGGCCGGCGGCGTGGATCAGGGCGCGGGCGACCGGGTGGTCGGGGCAACGCAGGGCAATGGTGTCGAGCCCGGCCGAGGCCAGCAGGGATATCGGGCAACCGGCGCGCCGGGGCAGGACGAGGGTGAGCGGGCCCGGCCAGAAGCGCGCCATCAGGGCCGCGGCGCGGGGCGAAACCTCGGCCAGGGCGGCGGCATCGGCGGCATCGGCTACATGGATGA
>JAOZVS010000040.1 GCA_025869435.1 Zavarzinia sp. | reverse complement strand
GTGCCGGAATAGTCGAACTCGCAGGCCTGGCCGATCACGATCGGCCCCGCCCCGATGATCATGATCGAGGTGATGTCGGTACGCTTAGGCATGGGACTTCACCAGGTCGATAAACCGATCGAAGAGATAATGGCTGTCCTCGGGACCCGGGGACGCCTCGGGGTGGTACTGGACCGAGAACACCGGCTTGTCCAGCATCCGCAGGCCTTCGTTGGTGCCGTCGAAGAGGGAGACGTGAGTCTCCTCGGCGTTGGCGGGCAGGGTCTCGGGCAGGACCACGAAGCCGTGGTTCTGGCTGGTGATCTCGACCTTGCCGGTGGTCTTGTCCTTGACCGGATGATTGGCGCCGCGGTGGCCCTGCTTCATCTTGGCGGTCCTGGCGCCGAGGGCGAGGGCCAGCATCTGATGGCCGAGGCAGATGCCGAACACCGGCTTGCCGCTGTCGATCAGGCTGCGGATCACGGGCACGGCATAGACGCCGGTCGCCGCCGGATCGCCCGGGCCGTTGGACAGAAAGATGCCGTTGGGGGCAAGGGCGAGGATCGCCTCGGCCGAGGTGTCGCCCGGAACGACGGTCACCTTGGCGCCGGTCGCCGCGAGGCAGCGCAGGATGTTCCGCTTCACGCCGTAATCGATGGCGACGATGTGGAACTTCGCGTTGTCCTGCCGGCCGTAGCCCTTGCCGAGGGACCACAGGGTCTCGTCCCAGCTGTAGGACTGGCGGCAGAACACCTGCTTCGCGACATCGAGCCCTTCGAGGCCGGGGAAGGCGGCGGCCTTGGCCTTCAGGGCGGTGAGGTCGAATTCGCCTTTGCTGTTGTGAGCGATCACGCCGTTCGGGGCGCCGACGGCGCGAATCAGCCGGGTCAGGCGCCTCGTGTCGACGCCGGCAAGGCCGACGAGACCGCGCCGCAGCGCCCAGGCGTCGAGATGGCTGGCGGCGCGCCACGAGCTCGGCTCGGTCACATCGGCGCGCAGGATCAGGCCGCGGGCGGCGGGGCCGACGGATTCGATATCCTCGAAATTCGTGCCGACATTGCCGATGTGCGGGAAGGTGAAGGTGATGATCTGCTCGGCATAGGAAGGATCCGTCAGGATCTCCTGATAGCCGGTCATCGAGGTGTTGAAACAGACTTCGCCGACCGCGTCGCCTTCGGCGCCGAGGCCCCGGCCCCAAAGGGTCGTGCCATCGGCGAGGACGAGAACGCCGGTCGGTTTGGCGCCCGCAGCCTCATCGGCGGTTGGGCGCGCGTCGTCAGGAATGCTGCCCCGCGGGGGGAGCGGGGGCATGGTGTCTGGCGTCGTAGGCATCAGGGAACTCCGCGGCAGGGGGTACCGGCCGGACAAATCGGGCGGACCTTAAAGGCGGGTGGCGTCCGCGTCAAGGGATCGGTCGCAATTGAAAGTGCCATTTTGCTCAACGGCTTATGGTCTATGCATGACAGGTGCGCTAATGTGCCGGGCCTTGAGCGAAGAGGATACGAAACCATGCTGCGCGATGAACTGAATGCCGCCCTGAAGGAGGCGATGCGCGCCAAGGACATGCTGCGCGTCACGACGATCCGCATGATGCTGGCGGCCTTCAAGGATCGCGACATCGCCGCCCGTACCGAAGGACCCGACGCGGGCGTCGGCGAGGCGGAGCTTGTCACCGTCATGCAGAAACTGATCAAGCAGCGCCGCGATTCGATCGAGGCTTACGACAAGGGCGGCCGTCCCGAACTCGCCGACAAGGAGCGGGCCGAGATCGCCGTGATCGAAGCCTTCCTGCCCAAGCAGATGGACGAGGCGGAAGCGAAGGCCGCCATCGCCGCCGCCGTCGCCGAGCTGGGCGCGTCGGGCATGAAGGACATGGGCAAGGTCATGGCCCTGCTGCGCGAACGTCACGGCGGCGTGATGGATTTCGGCAAGGCCAGCCCCCTGGTCAAGGCGGCCCTCAGCTGAGTCAAGGGGGTTAACGCCCCCGAACACAAAAGATATCGCCAAAATGTGGGGGATATTGTCTAATCGGCGGGAAGTGGATCGAGCCTGGCAGATTCCCGCGCCGGGGGGCGGTGCCATCAGAAAGACCGAGCTCGATGATTTCATGCTGGCCTGTGACCCCCGGATGGTTGCGTTTGCGGGAGGAACTGAGTGGCGCCCTGTTGGTGGCGGCTCTGTGTGTCGCCGTTCCGATGGCGGGCGCGCGGGCGCAGCAGGTGGATCCGGCCCCGGCGGCCACGCCGGTCCCCACGCTTCAATCCCTGCTCGACCGGGCGACCTTCTGGCGCCAGCACGGACGGCCCGAACTGGCGCGGCAATTGCTGGATCAGGTCCTCGCCGCCGAACCCGCGAATGTGGAAGCGATCTACCAGTCCGGCCTCGTCGCGACCGAAACCGGCGATGCCGCCAAGGCCGCCGCTCTTCTCGAGCGTCTGACGGCGCTGGTGCCTTCCGATGCCCGGGTCGATCGCCTGAAGCAGTCGATCGCGCGCGGCCAGATCTCACCCGCCCTGATCGAGCAGGCACGGTCGGCTTCCCGCGCCGGTGATCAGGCTGCCGCGGTCGCTTTCTACCGTCAGGCCTTCGCCGGTCTGCCGCCGCCGCTGGAATACGCCGTCGAATATTACAACGCGCTGGCCGGCACGGAAGAAGGCTGGGCCGAGGGGCGGGAGCGTCTCGGCGCGCTGGCCAAGCGCAGCCCCGGCGATACCGCGCTGCAACTGTCCTATGCCAAGGTGCTGACCTATCGCGAAGTCAGCCGCCGCGAGGGCATCGCGATGCTGGCCCGGCTGGCGCCCACGTCGCAGGAAGCGCTCAAGGCCTGGAGCAACGCGCTGGTCTGGCTCAACGCCTCGCTGTCGGACGAGCCCTTGTATCGCAGCTATCTCGCCGATCACGCGGACGACAAGGCGGTGGCCGACAGGCTGGCCGAGTTGACCGCGCCCCTGAAGCCCGACACGGCGGAGCGGGCGGTTGCCCTTGCCTATACGGCCGTTGCCGACAAACGCTACGCCGAGGCGGAAAAACTCTTCCTGATCGCCCTGGGTTTCGAGCCGGACAACACCTCGGCGCTGACCGGCCTGGCCAGCCTGAAGATGAACGCCGGGCGCACGAAAGAGGCGATGGAGTACATGGACCGGGCGGTCGCGATCGATCCCGCTCTCAAGGACCAATATACCGACCTCTACCGGGCCGGCACCTTCGTGTCCGGTTACAACGCGGCATCGGCGGCGGCGAGGGCGGGCCGCCTCGCCGAAGCCGAGCGGCTGCTGCGCCCGCTCATCGGGGCCGGCTACAAGGAACAACGGATCGCGATCGCGCTGCTTGCCAGCGTGAAGGAGCGCCAGCGGCAGTATGCCGAGGCGGAAAAATACTATCGCATGGTGCTGAAGGCGCGCCCCGGCGACCGCGAGGCGACGGCAGGTCTTTACCGTGTTCTCATCGGCCAGAACAAGCTGGCGGCCGCCCAGGCGCTAGAAGCCCGGGTTCCGGCCGAATTGCGGGAGCGGATGCAGGACAGTTTCGCCGCCGCCGAAGCCGACAAGCTGCGCAAGGAAGCCGAGGCCATGGCGCGCTCCGGCGATGTCGCGGGTGCGCGCAGGACCTATGATCAGGCGTTGTCGCGCGCGTCCGACAGTCCGTGGCTGCGTCTGTCCTATGCCCGGTTCCTGCTGAAGCAGGGGGACGACCGCGGCGCCGAAGCCGTGATGGCGCCGGTGACGGCCGGGACCTCACCCGGTGCCGAAGGCTTGCACGCCGCCGCCCTGTTCGCGCTCGAGCGCGGTCGCCCGCAGGAAGCGGCGGCCTTGCTGAACCGTATTCCCGGGCCGAAGCGCACCAAGGCCATCAAGGCGCTGGCTGAAGACATCGCGCTGAAGAACACACTGAAGGCGGCGCAGCTGGCCGCCGCTTCGGGCCATCAGGCCGAGGCTCAGGCGACATTCCGCTCGCTCGCCCAGCGCAAGGATCTGACCCCCGCCATGCAGGGCGAAATCGCCGCCGCGCTGGCGGAACTGGGGGATGGCGCGGGGGCCCTCGCGCTCGCGCGCCGCGAATTGGCCAAGCCCCTGCCGGCCGGGGCGAAATTCGGCGACTATGCCGCGCTCCTGGGCGTCATCGCCCGGGAAGGCGGCGAAAGCGAGACCGAAGCCATGGTCGCCCGGCTGCAGCCGCTGGCACGGAATGACGAGGACGGGCAGCAACTGGCCGGAATGCGCAGCGGCCTGATCGCGACGCGGGCCGACCGGCTGCGCCAGGCGGGCCAGCAACAGGCGGCCTATGACCTGCTGTTGCCGGCGCTGCGGGCCGATCCCCGGAACGAGACGTTGCAGGCCGCGATGGCCCGGGTCTATGCCTCGGCGAAAATGTATGGCGAGGCGATGAAAATCTATGACCGCCTGCTGGCCCGGACCCCGGGTGATCACGATCTCGCGCTTCAGGCGGTCTGGGCGTCCTTTGGCGACGGGGATTACGACCGGGCGCGCGAGCTGATCGATCCGCTGCTCGAATCCGGCTGGCAGAATTCGCAGCTCTATTACGCCGATGGTCTTCTGTCGCGGGCGGAAGGCGATACCGGGCAGGCGATCCGGTCCCTGGAGACGGCGCAGGCCTTGCGGGCCACCGAACTCGGGATCAGCCTGACGGATATTTCATTGTCTTCCGCCCCCGTCGGCGGTTCGGTCGCGGTCTCTCCCTATCCTCCCATCGAGTGAGTAGCGAAACAGCATGAGCGCGATATTGGCCGGCCTGGTGGTGCTGTTGATCGGCGACAGCCACATGGTGCACGAAGGTGGACTGATCGATCTCCTGCCGCAGTCCCTGACCGCGGATGGCGCCAAGGTCTATGCCTATGGCGCCTGCGGGACGACGCCGACCGATTATCTGACGCCGAAGACCACCGATTGCGGCATTGCCTCCCGTGTCGGCACGGGGCCGGTGCAGCGGGCCGAGGGGACCGGACGGCCGGTCTGGGATGCCCGCGACCTGATCGCGAAGACAAAGCCCGATCTGGTCATCGTCGTCATGGGCGATACGCTGGGCGCCTACAAGATGGACGCGCTGCCCCGGGCCTGGGTCTGGGATCAGGTCACCGCGCTGACCGGCGAGCTTCGCGCCGCCTCCCTGTCCTGCGACTGGATCGGCCCGCCCTGGGGCACGAACAATCCGGCCTTCGGCAAGACGCAAGGGCGCGTGACCGAGCTTTCGGGCTATCTCGCCCAGATCGTCGGCCCCTGCGATTATGTCGATTCGACCACTTTCGCTGCGCCGGACAAGTGGCGGACGATCGACGGCCAGCACCTGGACGCCGCCGGCTACAAGGCCTGGGCCGTGGCCATCACCAGAGCGATCGAGCAGCGCGCCGCCGCACCCGCGGCGATCGCGCCCGTGAAGCCCGGCCTGTGGGACGAGCCATGGTGAGGCGCCTGCTGGCCTGCGCGGCGGTCATCGCCGCCGTGCCCCTGGCCGCCAGCGGCGAGGAAATCCGGCTGTATTCGACCGGCCCCGGCGTCGTTTCCGGCTATGTTCGTTTTCTCGACGCGGCGGCGGGACCTGTTTCGATGTCGACGGCTGCCGGGTCCCAGACGCTGGGCGGCGCCGATGGCACGCTCATCGGTCGTTTCCAGGCGGTGCCGGCCGGTACGCCCCAGCGCGCCACCCTGACCGCGAGCGGCGGCGGCAGCGTGGTCGAGCTGACGGTGGCGGCGGATGAATTCGTCACCATCGCCATTCTGGCCGACGGCCAGAGCCTGCTGATCCGCGACACGCCGCGGGATTTCAACGCGCTGAAGGCGGATATCGCCTTTCTGAATGCCGATCCCGCCTGCATGGGCGCCAGGATGCGGGCCGGGGCGAAGAAGACCGTGGTCTTCGATCGGGTGGCGCCGGGGGGCATCGCCCGTCGTCTGGTCAATCCGGCCGTGGCCGTGGTCGAGGCCGCCTGCGGCGAGGTCGACGTGCCGGGCACGCTCGATCTCGGCACGCTGGAGCCGGGCGGGCGCTACAGTGTCGTCATCGTTCCCGATGGATCGGGCGGTCGCCGCCTGATCGGCGGCCGCGACGAACGCACCAGCTACAACTGAACCTGACGGCGCGCGCCCGGGAACGTCTCATCCATGGTTTTCGCTTCCGTCGAGTTCCTGGCGCTGTTTCTGCCGCTGTTCTTCATCGCCTATATGGTGGTGCCGCGGCAGGGGCGGAATTTCGTCCTCCTGCTGGCCAGCTGGATCTTCTATGGCTGGTGGAAGCCGATTTTCCTGTTGCTTCTGATCGGCGTGACCGTTTTCAGCTTCTATTGCGGGCAGGCGATCGAAAGGGCGGCGGACGACCGGGGCAGGCAGCGGGCGCTGGCCTTCGGGGCGACGGTCAACCTGCTTTGCCTGGGCTGGTTCAAATACGCCAATCTTCTGGTCGACACGACAAACGGCGGCCTGTCCCTGTTCGACCTCGGCGCCATCGCCTGGGACCCGGTGATCCTGCCGATCGGCCTGTCCTTCTATGTGCTGCAGTCGATTTCCTATCTCTACGATATCCGGCGCGGCGTCGTTAAGGCGGAGCCCCATTTCGTCGCCTTCGCCGTCTATATCGCCATGTTCACCCAGCTCATCGCGGGGCCGGTAATTCGCTACCGCTGGGTCGATGCCGAACTGGCGTCGCGGCGTTTGACCCTCGGCGGCTTCACGGCCGGCGCGCGTCGCTTCGCCGTTGGCTTCGCGATGAAGGTGATCATCGCGGATTCCCTGGCGCCTCTCGTCGACATTGCCTTCAATCTGCCGGCGCCGAGCGCCGCCGATGCCTGGCTCGGGCTGCTTGCCTATTCGCTTCAGCTCTATTTCGATTTCGCCGGCTACAGCGCCATGGCGATCGGCCTCGGGCTGATGCTCGGCTTTCATTTTCCCGAGAACTTCAACCACCCCTATCTGGCGACCAGCATTCAGGACTTCTGGCGCCGCTGGCACATCAGCCTGTCGGGCTGGCTGCGCGACTATCTCTATGTCGCGCTGGGCGGCAATCGACAGGGGCCGGCCCGGACCTATGTCAACCTGGTCCTGACCATGGCCATCGGCGGCCTGTGGCATGGCGCGGCCTGGACTTTCCTGGCCTGGGGCCTGCTCCACGGCCTAGCCCTCGCGGTCGAGCGGGCCGGGCGGCAGCGCGGCATCACGGTGCCGCCGTTCATCGCCTATCCGTTGACCATGGCCGTCGTCATGACAGCCTGGACTCTGTTCCGGGCGACGAGCTGGGGCATGGCCGAAACCGTGCTGCTCGGCCAGTTCGGCTTCAACGGGCTTCCGCTCGGCGGGACGATGGCGGTGGCGCTGCATCCGACGATGGTTCTGTGGCTGGCGGTCGGACTGGTGGCGGTCTGGTGGCCGGCGGCATCGCCCGCCATCCGGGCGCGCGTGCCGCGCTGGTGGCAGGCCCTGTGGCCGGCGCTGGCCTTCGCCTATGCGATGGCCCTTCTCGAAGGGCGCGAAACCGTGCCCTTCCTCTATTTCCAGTTCTAGGAGGGGCCGGTGATGGAGAGCGCGGAAGATCGGGATGCCGCCCGCCTGGGCCGGCCCACGGCCCTGTTGCTTGGCCTTGTCATGGTGGTCGGTCTCATGTCCTCGGTGGCCGCGGTCCTGTCGGACAGGGGCAAGGCCCTGATCGGGGGCTTCGGCCTGACCGCCCTTCTGGATGGCGAGGCGACGATGAAACTTGCCCGCCTTCTCAACGAGGATCTGGCCGGCGGCCATGAACTGGCCACGGCGGCGCGGGCCTTGGACTGGCTCGTCGTCGGCGATCTCGGTCTGCAGGTCCGGCGGGGCTGCGGCAACTGGCTGTTCCTGCGCGAGGAACTGGATATCCACCGGGACGGCGGCGCGGCCTCGTCCCGCCGGGTCGCCATGGTCGACGGGGTCAACCGCCTGCTGGCCGCGCGGGGCATTCATCTCGTCGTGGCGATCACGCCGGACAAGAGCCGGATGAAGACCGACGCGCTCTGCCAGGTCGGCCGCCCGGCCAGCCTCGCCGGGCGCTTCGATGCCTTCGCCGCCGGGCTCGGCGCCGCCGGCATCGACAATGTCGATCTTCGCGCCGCGCTCTCCGCCGCCGATGAAGGCGGCTACTACCACACCGACACCCATTGGAGCGAGGCCGGGGCGAAGGCCGCGGCGCAGGCGATCGCCCGCCATCTGGAAGCCGAGCAGCACGCCCCCGTGCGCGGCGCCGACGTTCCCGTGATCGCGGGCGAGGTGAAGGAGCGGGTCGGCGACCTGATCCGCCTCGCCGGGCTCGACGGCGTATCGCCGCCTTTCCGTCCCACGGGCGACAGGACGGCGATCAGCACGATCACCATGCCGGCGATCATCGCGGACGATCTGTTCGGCGACATGGCCGGGCCGCCGCTGGCGGTGATCGGTTCGTCTTATTCGCGGACGGCCAATTTCATCGGTTTCCTGGCCGCCGAACTGGCCGCCCCCGTCGCCGACATGGCGCGGGACGGCGCCGGCTTCGCGGGCGCCGCCATGCCCTATTTCGCCGATGGCGCCTTCACAGCGACTCCGCCCAAGGTGGTGATCTGGGAAATCCCGGAGCGCATCCTCGACGCCCCCCTGACCGCGCAGGAAATCGACTGGGAACGCCGCCTCGCGAGCGGTGCCCTGTAGGACCGGTCAGGGCTTCGCGCGCTCGCCCATCAGGGCGGCCAGGGTCGGCTCGATCGCCTCGGCCATGCGGGCTTGCGCGGCGGCGTCGGGATGCAGGGCGGGGACCGGCGGCGTGTTGCGCGGGTCCATGTAAAGACCGAGGTCGGTCACGCCGTCCTTCAGGAACAGATAGCCGACATCCATGAAGGTGACGCCCCGCGCGGCGGCATAGCGATCGGCGAGGCGCAGGTTCACCGTCTGGTCGAGGGCGGTCTTCAGTGGGCTGATGCCGCTCGGCAGGATGCCCAGCAGCAGGATCTTCGTCATTGGCAACCGCTGGCGCAGCAGGGCGACGATGGCGGCGATGCCCGCTTCGGTCTCCTCGGCGCCCTGGCCCTGGATCGTGTTGTTGGTGCCGATCAGGACGACCGCGACCCTGGGCGCGATACGGTCGATCTCGCCATTCTCGAGCCGCCACAGCGCATTGCCGGTGGTATCGCCGTTGAAGCCGAGATTGACCGCCTTGCGGTTGCCGTAGAACCGCTTCCACAGGCCGAGGAAATCATACTGCGGCGCGGTGCTGGTCAATTCGTAGTTATGGATGATCGAATCGCCGATGAAGATCAGGTCGACGGGGGCGCGGCGGATTTCCTCGAGCTTCTGCTGATGGCGCTCGGCCCACCAGGGCGTGTCGAGGCGGGACTGCGGCGTTGTCGCCGGGTCGTCCGCCCAGGCCCCGCGCGGCGATGCCAGGCTGCAGAAGGCGGCGGCCATGCCGCACAGCGCGCGACGCCGGGTCGGCGGGAGCAAGGGCAGGGGACGCAACACGGTGCTCAAGGGAAAGGGCCTCCGGCCACGGGACATTGCACCCGTACTGGTGATATTCGGCGCTGCGGGATGCGCTTTCCAGCGGGAAATTCAGTGCGGATCGACCCTATCATTGTTTCTTCAGTGGAAACGATCCCTTAACCAATCCCCGGTTTTTCCCGGGCTCCCCGACCGGCATGGTGTCCGCAGGCCCGGATGTGCCTTGCTCCCGCCTCATGTCCGCCGAAGGATCAGTCCATGAAAAAAGCCGTCTTCCTTGCCGCCGCCCTGTTCCTGTCGCCCTTCGCGGCCTCGGCGCAAGTCTCGCCGCCCGGCGACATGCCGGCCGGGACCTACACGGTCGATCCGACCCATGCCAGCCTGACCTTCAAGGTCAATCACTTCGGCCTGTCGAACTACACCGCCCGCTTCCGCCATTTCGACGCCAGGATCGATTTCGATCCCGCCGACGTGACCAAAAGCAAGGTGACGGCCACGATCGACACGCTGTCGCTCCAGACCGATTATCCCTACCCGGAGAAGGTCGATTTCAACAAGGAGATCGGCGCCGGCGAGAAGTGGCTGAACGGCGGCAAATTCCCGACCATCACCTTCGCCTCGACCAGGCTCGAGAAGACCGGCGAGACCACGGGCAAGATGCACGGCGACCTGACCCTGCTCGGCGTGACCAGGCCGGTCGTGCTCGACGTCACCTTCAACGGCGGCTATCCGAAGCATCCGATGTCGGGCCAGCCGATCATGGGCTTTTCCGCGACCGGTAGCCTGAAGCGCAGCGACTTCGGCCTGACCACCTTCGTGCCGGCGATCGGCGACGAGGTGACGGTGATCATCGAAGCCGAATTCCCCAAGGCGGAGTAAGCATCCGTGACGAAGCCCGCCGACCGTTACGCCGGCAGTGCCGTCGCCCTGCACTGGGTGATGGCGCTGGCCATCCTGCTAATGCTCGCCAGCGGCTTCGTCATGGCCTATGGCGACATCGGCCCGTCGCTGAAATTCCGCCTGTACCAGTGGCACAAGTCGCTGGGGGTCCTGGTGCTGGTTACCGCCGCCTTCCGCATCCTGCTGCGGCTCGTGCTGAAGGCGCCGGCCCTGCCGGGCTTCATGCCGGCGTGGGAGGCGAGGGCGGCCAGGGCCGGCCACCTCGCGCTCTATCTCCTGATGGTGGCGATGCCGGTGACCGGCTGGATCGTGGTCTCGGCCAGCGTCTTCGGCCTGCCCACCATCGTCTTCGGCCTGTTCGAATGGCCGCATGTTCCAGGCATCGCCGGCGATGCCGCGGTGGAGAGCGCGGCCAAGGGCGCACATTTCTGGCTGGCCATTCTCATTGCCGCCACCATCGCCGGCCATGTCGCCGCCGTCTTCAAGCATATCGTGATCGATCGCGAAAACATCCTGGCCCGCATGTGGTGGGGCCGGGGAAGGACCCTGTCATGAAACTCGCCGTCCTCGCCGCCGCCTTCGCCCTTCTCGCCGCCCTGCCGGCCGGTGCCGCGACCTATGAGGTCGATCACGGCCGTAGCAGCGTCGGTTTTTCCGGCACCAACAGCGGCGAAACCTTCACCGGCAGATTCACCGCCTGGACCGCCGATATCGTCTTCGATCCGGCCGACCTCGGCGCCAGCCACCTGAAGGTCGTGTTCGACACGGCCAGCGCCGAAACCGGCAATGCCATGTATGACGGCACGCTGCCCCAGGCCGACTGGTTCGCGGTGAAGGACTACCCGACCGCCAGCTTCACCTCGACCGCGATCACCGCCAATGCCGACGGCACCTATACCGCGACGGGCAAATTGCAGATCCGCGACGTGACCAACGAGGTCAGTTTCCCCTTCACCCTGTCGCTGCCGGCCAATGGCCCGGCGGAGGCCAAGGCCAGCCTGAGCCTGAACCGCGTCGCCTATGGCCTCGGCGTCCAGTCGGACCCGGCGGGCGGCTGGGTCGGGCCCTATATCGCCGTCACCATCGACGTCGTCGCGACGCCGAAGCCCTGAGTGTTGTTCCCGCCCGGCGGACGTATCATAGTCCCCGCTTTGTAGCGGGGCCGCGTCATCGGCCGGAGTGGACATGGCTGACGACGTCACCGCCGAGATCAAGTCGCGCCTTCTCCTGTCGACGGTGGTCGGCCGGCGCACCAAGATCACGCGCAAAGGACGGGCCGATTTCATGGCCCTGTGCCCGTTCCACGGCGAGAAGACCCCGTCCTTCCATGTGATGGACGACAAGGGCACCTATTACTGCTTCGGCTGCGGCGAGAAGGGCGACATCTTCAGCTTCGTCCAGAAGACCGAGAATCTTGGTTTCCGCGAGGCTTTGGAGCGGCTGGCGGCGGAAGCCGGCGTCGCCCTGCCGGCGCCGAACCCCGAGGCGAAGCAGCAGGCGGAGAAGCGCCAGACCCTGCAGGACGCACTGGAAGCCGCCTGCACCTGGTATGAAGCCCAGTTGCAGACCGGGGCCGGCGGCGCGGCGCGGGATTATTTCGCGAGGCGGGGTCTTTCCCGCGAGACCATCGCGCGCTTTCGCCTCGGCTATGCCCCGGCCGGCCACACCGCCCTGATGGATGCGCTGGTCGCCCGAGGCTTCCCGCCCGCCCTGCTGATCGAGGCCGGGCTGATCCGCAAGCCCGACGACGGCCGCAGCCCCTACGATTATTTCCGCGACCGGGTGACCTTCCCGATCCGCGACGCGAGGGGAAGGGTCATCGCCTTCGGCGCCCGTACCATGGGCGATGGCGAGCCGAAATATCTGAACTCGCCCGAGACCCCGCTGTTTCACAAGGGCGACACGCTGTTCAACCTGAACCTCGCCCGGGAAGCCGCGCTGAAGGCGGGCCGCGTCGTCGTCTGCGAGGGCTATATGGATGTGATCGCCCTCGACCAGGCCGGCATCGCGGAGGCGGTCGCCCCCCTCGGCACCGCCCTGACCGAGGGCCAGATCGAGGGGCTGTGGCGCCTCGCCCCCGAACCTGTTTTATGTTTCGATGGCGACAAGGCCGGGCAGCGCGCCGCCAGCCGCGCCCTCGACCGCGCCCTGCCGCTGCTGAAACCCGGCCATTCCCTTCGCTTCCTGACCCTGCCCGACAATCTCGACCCGGACGAATTGATCCGCCGCGACGGCGCCCCGGCGATGCGCGCCGCCCTCGACAAGGCGATACCGCTGGTCGATTTCCTGTGGCTGCGCGAGCGCGCGGCCGCCGACCTCGCGACGCCCGAGCGCCGGGCCGCCTTCGAATCCCGAATCGGTCAGGTCCTGCGCGAGATCGGCGACACTCGCGTGCAGGCCTATTACAAGGATGAATTGCGCGGCCGCCTGCGTAGCCTGATGGACGAGATGCGGCCCCGCCGCCAGCAACAGCAGCGGGAGCGGGGCGGGTTTGGCGGGGGGGCAGGCTTCGGCGCCGGACGGCGCCCCCAGGGCCGCTTTCCGCAGGTTCCGCTGGGTGCCAGCCCCGCGCTCCGCGCTTCCGCCCTTGGCCAGGGCCAGGACAGCGGGGCGGATGCCACCGCGAGGCTGCTGGTGCTCAGCCTCGTGCGCCATCCGCGACTGCTGCCCCGGGTCGACGACGAGCTGGCCCGCATGGAGATTGATTCGCCAGCCCTTGACAGGCTGCGTTCCGCCCTTTTAAGCATGTCTTTTGATATGCCGGACCTTGACAGTGACAAGGTCAAAGGCCACTTAGCGGATGTGGGATTGGCCGAGACGTTTGCCCACCTCGAAGACGATCGTTTCCTGGGGCTGCATGGCATCGCCCGGAACGAGATGACCATCGATCTGGTCGAGGAAGGCTGGCGGCATGTCTTGGCGGTCCATCGCAGACAGACAGGATTGAGGGCGGAGCTGAGCGAAGCGCAGGCGAGTTACGAGGCTTCGCCGACGGAGGCCGGCATCCGGCGCATCCAGGCGATCAAGGAAGAACTGATCCGCATCGAGTCCCAGGTCCAGGCGGCCGGGGTCGATGGCGGCTTTTCTGCATGAGTTGACGGCGGCGTCCGCTGGCGGCGGGGCGCAAGGCCAAGGGGCTGATTACATGGCGAGCAAGAACGCAGAAGCGACCGGCAACGAGGAAGCCCGCGGCGAAGAAGGCGCGGACGGCCCGCTGCTCGATACCGCGGGTCAGGCGGTCAAGCGCATGATCGCCCGCGCCAAGGAGCGCGGCTATGTGACCTATGACGAGATCAACGCCGTGCTGCCGCAGGAGCAGGTGTCTTCCGAGCAGATCGAAGACATCATGGCCATGCTCTCGGAAATGGGCGTGAACGTCGTCGACGGCGAAGAACAGGAAGACCCCGAGCGCGCCAATGCCAAGGAGGAGGAAGACGGCGAATCGCCCGCCTTCCAGACTTCGGGCGCCGAGGAACTGGACCGGACCGACGATCCGGTGCGCATGTACCTGCGCGAGATGGGCTCGGTCGAGCTGCTGTCGCGCGAGGGTGAAATCGCCATCGCCAAGCGGATCGAGGCCGGCCGCGAGACGATGATCGACGGGCTGTGCGAAAGCCCGCTGACCTTCCAGGCCATGATCGGCTGGCGCGATGAATTGCTCGCCGGCAAGGTCCTGCTGCGCGACGTGATCGATCTCGACGCGACCTATGGCGCCGGTCCCGGCGCCGAGGAACTGCCCCCCGCCGAGGCGGCGGGAGAGGCCGGCGAGGAAGAAGCCGAGGCCGAGGTCGAGGATGTGCCCCCGCCCGGCGGCGATGACGACGAGGACGAGGAAGGCGGCATCTCGCTCGCCGCGATGGAGCAGGCGCTCCAGCCCGTCGTGCTCGAGATTTTCGACAAGATCGCCGTCGCCCACAAGAAATACGCCAAGCTGCAGGAAAGCCGTCTCGCCGTCGCCATGGGCGCGCCCGAGGACAGCCAGACCGCGAACGCCGAGAAGCGCTTCCAGAAGCTGAAGGTCGAACTCGTCGAGCTGATGCAGTCGATCCACCTGAACAATGGCCGGATCGAGGCGCTGGTCGACCAGCTCTATGGCATGAACCGCCGCCTGATCGGCCTCGAAGGCCGCCTGCTGCGCCTCGCCGAGAAATACAAGGTCAGCCGCGAGAGTTTCCTCGAGCATTACATCACGCACGAAATCATTCCCGACTGGCTGGGCAAGGTCGGCAACCTGCCGGGCCGGGGCTGGAAGGATTTCGCGCGCCAGGAGTCCGAGGAGATCGAGAAGCTGCGTGGGCAGATCGCCGGCGTCGCGACCGAGGCCGGCCTGACCATTCCCGAGTTCCGCCGCATCGTGACGACGGTGCAGAAGGGCGAGCGCGAGGCCCGTCAGGCCAAGAAGGAAATGGTCGAGGCGAACCTGCGTCTCGTCATCTCGATCGCCAAGAAATACACCAACCGCGGGCTGCAGTTCCTCGACCTCATTCAGGAAGGCAACATCGGCCTGATGAAGGCGGTGGACAAGTTCGAGTATCGCCGCGGCTACAAGTTCTCGACCTATGC
>JAOZVS010000039.1 GCA_025869435.1 Zavarzinia sp. | reverse complement strand
TGAATGATCCCCTTGTCACCCTAGGGCTTTACGCATCGGCCTTCAAGCATATTGGAGTTACAAAAAAAGGCCGGCGCAAGGGCCGGCCTTCTCCGATCGGATCAGATCCGTTCGATCACATCTTGCCGCGCAGCATGTTGATGATGCCCGAGAAATCGACCCCGCCCTTGCCGGCGGCGTCGAACAGCGTGTAGAGGCTGGCCGCCTGATTGCCGAGGGGGATGGCCGCGCCGGCCTTGGAGGCCGCTTCCTGCGCCAGCTTGAGGTCCTTCAGCATCATCGCCGTGGCGAAGCCCGAGGCGTAATCGCGGTTGGCGGGGCTGGTCGGCACCGGACCGGGCACCGGGCAATAGGAGGTCAGCGACCAGCACTGGCCCGACGCGGTCGAGGAAATGTCGAACAGCTTCTGCGCGTCGAGGCCCAGCTTCTCGGCGAGGGCGAAAGCCTCGCAGGTGCCGATCATCGAAATGCCCAGCAGCATGTTGTTGCAGATCTTGGCCGCCTGGCCGTTGCCGGGGCCGCCGGCGTGGACGATGGTCTTGCCCATGGCCTGAAGGATCGGCTTCGCCCGCTCGAACGCCGTGTCCGAGCCGCCGACCATGAAGGTCAGCGTGCCCGCGGCCGCGCCACCGACACCGCCCGACACCGGGGCATCGACCATGTCGACGCCGGCCTTCTCGGCGACGGCGTTCACCTCGCGCGCGGTCGCGACGTCGATGGTCGAACAGTCGATCAGCAGGCCGCCCTTGGCCATGCTGTCGATCACGCCGCCTTCGCTGGCATAGACCGATTTCACATGGGCGCCGGCCGGCAGCATGGAGACGACGATTTCCGCCGCCTTGGCGGCTTCGGCCGGGCTCGCGGCGGCGGAGGCGCCATCGGCCACCAGGGCTTCGACGGCGGGTTTGCTCAGGTCGAAGACGGCGACGGCATGGCCGGCCTTGAGCAGGTTACGGGCCATCGGACCGCCCATGTTGCCAAGACCGATGAAGGCGATTTTTGCCATTGGGGCGTTTCCTTCCAAGTTATCTGCGTCATCCCGGCGAAGGCCGGGATCTGGTCCAGTTACAGCCCCTTCGTCCAAAGACCCCGGCCTTCGCCGGGGTGACGGGAAAGGGCGGGAAAATCAGGGCGTCCAGTCGCCGGTGGCGAGCGGGGCGAAGGCCTTGGCGATTTCCGCGTCCGAAACCTCGGCCAGGCTCGGCGGGCTCCACTTCGGCGACTGATCCTTGTCGACGATCACCGCGCGGACGCCTTCGTAGAAATCCTTGCCGTTCAGCACATATTGGCCGAGGCGGAATTCCATCTTCATGTTGTCCTCGAAGTCGAGGCCCGCGCCCTCCTGCAGCTGGCGCAGGGTCAGCTTCAGGCTGGTCGGGGATTTGGTGCGGATGGTCGCCGCCTGCGCCCTGGCGAAATCGCCGCCGTCGGCGTCGAGCGCGGCCAGGATGCCCTCGACTGTATCGCCGACGAACAGGCGGTCGATGTCGGGAATATGGGCGTCGATCGGCGCGGGACCGGGATCGTTATGCACACTGGCCAGCACAGCGGAGACATCATCGCCCGCCGCCAACCGCTCGATCACGCCGGGCAGATTGGCGGAAGCCGTGTAATGCGTGGCGATCCCGGCATGAAACGTGTCCGCCGCCTTGAGCCGGGCGCCGGTCAGGCCGAGGAAGTACCCCATGCGGCCCTTCAGGCGCGGCAGGAAATAGCTGCCGCCGACATCCGGGAACAGGCCGATGCCGGTTTCGGGCATGGCAAACAAGGTCTTTTCGGTCGCGATCCGGTAGGGCGCATGGACAGAAATGCCGACGCCGCCGCCCATGGTGATGCCGTCGATCAGCGCGATATAGGGTTTCGCATAGCGCTTGATCTCGGTGTTCAGGCGGTATTCGTCGCCCCAGAAGCGGGCCGCGCCACCATCGCCGGCCTTGCCGCTTTCGGTCAGGAAACGGATGTCGCCGCCGGCGCAGAAGGCTTTGTCGCCAGCCGCGGTGACGACGACCGCCTTCACCGCGTCGTCAATCGCCCATTCCGCCAGCATCTCGCGCATGGCGTCGACCATGGGCACGGTCAGGGCGTTCAACGCCTTTGGCCGGTTCAGGGTGATTAGGCCGATGGCGCCCCGGATTTCGAACAGAACTTCCGCATCCATGGCTCAACGCCCCTCGATCAGTTTCCGCGCGATGATGACGCGCATGATTTCATTGGTCCCTTCGAGGATCTGGTGGACGCGCAGGTCCCGCAGATAACGCTCGATCGGGAAATCCTTCAGGTAGCCGTAACCACCGTGGATCTGCAGCGCCTCGTTGACGATGTTGAAACAGGCGTCCGTCGCGAAGCGCTTGCCCATGGCGCAGGCGACCGTCGCACCCGGATCCCTGGCGTCGAGCAGGCAGGCGCCGCGATGGACCATCAGCCGGGAAGCGTCCAGTTCGGTCGCCATGTCGGCCAGCTTGAACTGGATCGCCTGCAGGGCGGCCAACGGCTTGCCGAACTGCTGGCGGTCGCGGGCATAGTCGGTCGCGAGTTCCAATGAGCGGCGCGCGCCGCCGATCGAACAGGCGGCGATGTTGAGGCGCCCGCCGTCGAGCCCCTTCATCGCGATCTTGAAGCCATCGCCTTCCTTGCCGACGACATTGGTCACAGGCACCCGGCAATCCTCGAAGATCACCTGGGCCGTGGGCTGGGAATTCCAGCCGAGCTTGCGCTCCTGCGCGCCGAAGGAGAGACCGGGCGTGCCCTTGTCGATCACCATGCAGGTGATGCCACCGGCGCCATTGTCGCCCGTCCGCACCATGCAGACATAGACATCCGAGACGCCACCGCCCGAAATGAACGCCTTGGAGCCGTTCAGGACGTAGTGATCGCCGTCCCTGACCGCCCGCGTCTTCAGCGAGGCGGCGTCGGACCCCGCCCCCGGCTCGGTCAGGCAGTAGGAGGCGAGTTTTTCCATGGTGGTCAGGGCCGGCAGATATTTCCGCCGCAGTTCGTCCGCGCCATAGGTGTCGATCATCCACGACGCCATGTTGTGGATCGAGATGAAGGCCGCGGTCGAAGGGCAGGCCGCCGCCAGTTCCTCGAAGATGATCGCGGCGTCGATGCGCTGCAGGCCCGAGCCGCCGACATCGTCGCGCACATAGATGCCGCCAAAGCCGAGCGCCGCCGCCTCGCGCAGGACATCGACGGGAAGATGCTTCTTCTCGTCCCAATCCGCGGCATGGGGCATCATGCGGTCTTCGGCGAAGGCGCGCGCCGTATCACGGAATGCGCCCTGGTCTTCGGTCAGCTCGAAATTCATGCTTCCTCCCGGTTGGCCGTGACTTTATGGCGGGGCAGGATAGTGTCAATTCCACCCCCATGCAGAACCATTGTGCGGCGACGCGGTGCTTGCACCCCCGGGCACAAGGGATTACTGCACAAGGGTTGGTCCAGAAGAGTCCCGCCATGCCGCCCCTGCCCCCCGTTGCCCCCGGTTTCCCGACAACCCGCATGCGCCGCAATCGCGCCACCGACTGGTCGCGCCGGCTGGTGCGGGAAAACCGCCTGTCGGTCGACGATCTGATCTGGCCGATTTTCGTCACCGATGGCGATGACGCGGGCAAGGAAGTCGCCTCCATGCCCGGCGTCATCCGGCGCGATGTCGCGGGCGCGGTCGAGGCAGCGGAGGAAGCGGCGGCCCTCGGCATTCCCGCCCTCGCCCTGTTCCCCCAGACCGACGCCGCCCTGAAGGACCCGACGGGGACCTATGCCCTCGACGAGGAAAACCTGGTGTGCCGCGCGGTGCGGGCGATCAAGGCGGCGAAACTGCCGCTCGGTCTCGTCTGCGATGTCGCGCTCGATCCCTATACCAGCCACGGCCATGACGGCGTGCTGCGCGACGGGCGGATCATCAACGACGAGTCGGTCGCCCTTCTCGTCCAGCAGGCCCTGACCCTGGCCGCGGCCGGGGCCGATGTCGTCGCGCCGTCCGACATGATGGACGGGCGCATCGGCGCCATCCGCCTCGCCCTCGACGATGCGGGCCATGCGGATGTGCAGATCTGCGCCTATGCCGCCAAATACGCCAGCGGCTTCTACGGCCCGTTCCGCGATGCCGTCGGCTCGGCCGCCAATCTCGGCCAGGGCGACAAGCGCACCTATCAGATGGACCCGGCCAATGCCGACGAAGCCCTGCGCGAGGTCGCGCTCGACCTCGCCGAAGGCGCGGACATGGTGATGGTGAAGCCGGGCATGCCCTATCTCGACATCATCCGCCGGGTGAAGGACACGTTCGGCGCGCCGACCTTCGCCTATCAGGTCTCGGGCGAATACGCGATGCTGCAGGCCGCCGCCCGCAACGGCTGGCTCGACGGCACCAAGGTGATGATGGAATCCCTGCTGTCGTTCAAGCGCGCCGGCGCCGACGCCATCCTGACCTATTTCGCGCCGGAAGCCGCCAAACTGCTGCGCTCCCAGTGATCCGCCCCGCCTGATCGGCGGCGGAAACATCGGCACCGCCTCCAAACGGACGATCCACCGGCCGCCCATCTGGACCAGCCTGCGGAAAAGCAGGAGGGATCCGATGGCAGGACAGGCACAACTCGCGGGCAGGACCGTCCTCGTCACCGGCGCCAATCGGGGCATCGGGCTGGAAACGGCGCGTGGCCTGGCGGCGCGCGGCGCCAGCGTCATCGTCGCCTGCCGCGACCCCGGTCGCGCGGATGAGACCGTCCGGCGGCTGCGGGCGGAACATCCCGCCGGCCAGCACCGCGCGGTCCCCCTCGCCCTCGATGACCTTGGTTCCGTGGCCGCTTGTGCCCAGGCCTTGCGCGCCGAGCTGGACGGTCTCGATATCCTCGTCTGCAACGCGGGTGTCTTCGGCATCGACCATGGCCATACGGCACAAGGTTTCGAGTGGCATTTCGGCGCCAACTGCCTTGGCCATTTCGCCCTCACCCTCGATCTGCTGCCCCTGCTGGCTCGCCGGCCCGGCGCCCGCGTGGTAACGGTGACCAGCGCCATGTATCGCCGGGGCAAGCTGGATTTCGCCGATCTCGACTGGCGCCGCCGGCCCTATTCCAAATGGCAGGCCTATGCCGATTCGAAGCTGGGCAATCTCCTCCTGGCCGAGGAACTTCAGCGCCGCCTGGACGAGGCCGGCATCGCCGTCACCAGTCTCTTGTCCCATCCGGGCTATGCCGCGACCAACAGCGCCTGGGGTGGCCGCTCGATGAAGCCGACGCTGGCGGAGACCGTCATGCTCGCCCTCGGCAATGCCCTGATGGCGCAGAGCCCGGCCATGGGTGCCGCCCCCAGCCTCCTGGCGGCGACCGATCCCATGGCCCGCGGCGGCGACCTCTATGGACCGTCGCGCCTTGGCGGGATGCGCGGGCCGCCGGCCCGGGCGGACAAGAAGATCACGCCCGATCCGGTGACGGCTTCCCGGCTGTGGCTGGTCGCGGAAGATCTGACAGGGGTGCGATGGCCCGCGTAGCGGCTCAGGCGACCTTGGCCCGGTCCCCCGTGTCGGAAACCTTCCGGCCGGCGCCCGAAGCATTGCGGACCCGGCGCATCGGCAGGGACTGGCAGGCCTTGCGGAAATAGACGATCTCGAGAAGAGTCGGCCAGATTTCCAGCGAGGAGCGGATGAGCCCAACCTCATCGTCGACGATCCGGCTGACGTTCTGCTGGAAGAAATCCGGCTCGAAATCATAGAAGGTGCGGGCGATGCTCGCGGCGAAGAGGGCCAGCGCCTGGCGCCGCTCCTCGGTCCTGGCCTGAGCCTGCGCCGCCAGAATCCGGCTGTGGAGCGCCTGGGCGCCGTGCAGGATTTCCTCACTGTCTTCCAGCGTGACGGCCCCGTCGTAATCGAAGGCGATGCTGACCTCCTCGATCTTGCGCAGGGAGGTCCTGATCTTCTTCTTGAGCAGGGAGCAGATCGCCTCGTTGAACAGTTCCGAGGCCAGCGGCGCCCGCATGTAGTTGTTCTTGATGTGGGTCTGCGCCGAATCGACATGGGCGGCGGCGATGCCCGGCTGCTGGATCCACAGCCGGTAGATATAGTCCTCGAAGCGCAGGCGGGTCGGGAAGAAGGGCGGCAGGCCGGTGCTGTTGTCATAGCCGGCGACACCGCAATCCATCCGCCAGTTCAGGGTGGTGACGCAGGGCCGGAAATTCACCAGGACATAGAGATCGTTCAGCGTCTCGGCGTCGGCGCGCTCGTGATCCTGCAGGAACAGCTCGATGTAATCGGCGGCATCAATGTCGTTGGTCCCGGTGCGGAAGGTCTGCGCCATCTTCACCGTCGCCGTCTTCGACAGCTTGCCGTCCTGCAGGAACAGCGAATTCTCGCGTGCAAGGCCCAGCGACGTATTGGATTCGAGTTCCATCGACGTATCCGTCAGCACTTCGCCCCGCTCGTAGTTGGGCGGCGCTTCGGCAACCGTCCGACCCAGGATGTCGCGGAACGACTGCAGGATGTCGAAGGATTTCCGGGTGTGACCGTTGGCGCCGCGGGGAATGAGTTTGCCGCGGCTGATTTCCGTTTCAGCCAGGGACTCGGGACTGTCCTCGATCAGGGCATAGGGCCGCATGTCGTCGTCCGCGCTGACCATGAGGTCGCCAAGCGTGTACATCAGCGTGAAGTTGCGGTTGCCGCCATAGCTGGGCCGAAACAGGTTGCGGACAAGGACATCGAGCTTGTGGTCACGCAGCCGACGGCAGATGTGGGATATGAATTGTTCCTTTTCCGCGGGACCAACATAGAAAAGGTCGTTGTGGGTGCGGCTGCGTTCCAGCGATGCGTAATATTTGTCGTGGTTCGCCAGCGAGGAATCGTCGAACACGATGATCGGCGCCGTTTGCCCGCTCCGCCTGAAATTCTCGTCGTAGGCTTCGACCGTCTCCCCGACGTCACGCAATCGATAGGTCGGAATGACGAACTGCAGGTTCATGTCGATCATTATAACAAATTCTCCGCACTGCCCTTGACAATTTCATGTATCGACACGCCGTTCCTGATGGAACGGGTGTTGATCATGAATAAATTCAGAATGAACCCGTCATTCTTGTCTGATGGATTGGCGACAGTTCCACCATCCGTCTTGCTGCCGCATATTCGGCGCTTTTCCTCTTGTTTCAAGATCGGCGGCATTGCTGGCGAAGCAATTGATAGGCATCCTTTAGGCCGGGCGGCAACGCTCGCGCCTGACGACGGGCGAGCCGGCGGCCACCACGCGCGGGCCTTTCGGGAAGGGGTCCCGATGTGATCAAGTCAGGACAGGACGCCGAGGACCTCGCCAGCATGACCGACAGCACCATCACCCTTGCCGACATCGAAAGCGCCGCCCACGGTCTGGCCGGCCAGATCGTCGCGACACCCTGCGCCGAAAGCCGGACTCTCGGCGCGATCTTCGGCGCGCGCCTGTTCCTCAAGTTCGAGAACCAGCAGTTCACCGCCTCCTTCAAGGACCGGGGCGCCTGCAACAAGCTGCAGAGCCTGACCGAAGCCGAGCGGAAGGCGGGCGTCATCGCCATGTCCGCCGGCAATCACGCGCAAGGGGTCGCCTATCACGCCGCCCGCCTCGGCATTCCGGCGACCATCGTCATGCCGAAGCCGACACCCTTCATCAAGGTGCGCCAGACCCGCGACCATGGCGCCCGGGTGATCCTCGAGGGTGATCTGCTGGCCGATGCCTTCGCCGCTGCCCTCCGCATCGCGAGCGATGAGGGTCTGACCCTGGTCCATCCCTTCGACGATCCGCTGATCATCGCGGGGCAAGGCACGGTCGGTCTGGAAATGCTGGCGGCGGTGCCCGATCTCGACTGCATCGTGGTGCCGATCGGCGGCGGCGGGCTGATCGCCGGCATCGCCGTCGCGGCGAAGGCGATCAATCCGGCGATCGAGATCATCGGGGTCGAGGCCGCGCTCTATCCCTCGATGTTCAATGCGCTGAAGGGCGAAAGCGGCGCCTGCGGCGGCATGACCATCGCCGAGGGCATCGCGGTGAAGGACGCCGGGCGTATCCCCCGCGCGATCTGCCGCGACCTCGTCTCCGACGTTCTTCTGGTTACCGAATCGGAACTGGAACGGGCGATCGGCCTTCTCCTCGCCATCGAGAAGACGGTGGTCGAAGGCGCGGGCGCCGCCGGTCTTGCCGCCGTCCTCGCCAATCCCGCGCGTTTCGAGGGCAAGAAGGTTGGCCTCGTCCTGTCGGGCGGCAATATCGACCCCCGCCTGCTCGGCGAGGTCATCCGCCGCAATCTCGTGCGCGAGGGACGGATCGCCGGCCTCCGGGTGATGATTTCGGACAGTCCGGGCACCCTCGCCCGCATCGCCACCCTGATCGGCGAAGGCGGCGGCAATATCCTCGAGGTGTCGCACCAGCGCCTGTTCCTCGACGTGCCGGTCAAGAACGCCGACCTCGACCTGGTGATCGAAACCCGCGACGCCGACCACCTCGCCGAGATCGTCGCCCGCATCGAAGCCGCGGGCTATCCGGTGCGGAAACTGGCGACGACGGCGGTCAGCCCTTAGAGAGGGGCGAGGCGACGAACATGTTCCGCGATGGCGGCCGCTCGCTCCCGGACCTGTGCGAGATCATAAGCCCGCTGCAACTCCATCCAGGACTCGGCCGTGCCCCCGATGCCAAGCTCAAGCCGCAGGGCCATTTCCGGCGTGATGCCGCTGCGGCCACCAATCACATTGTTGAGCTGCTGCCTTGTCACCCCGAGGGCCTCGGCGGCCTTGGTTACCGGCACATTCAGAAACTCCAGCTCCGACTTGATCTGCCGGCCGGGGTGCGGAGGAGACTTCATGGGCATCATTCGGTCCCGTCAGTGGTAATCCAGAAAATCGACATCGGATGCGGTGCCATTGTCGAAACGAAAAACGATCCGCCAATTGGCGCGCACGGTTACGGCCCAATAGCCGCTCCGCTCCCCCTTTAATCGGTGAAGTCGGAAACTCGGCCTGTTCAAGCCCTCGATCGTCGGGCAGCTGTCCAGCGCCGCGAGGATCAATTCGATCCTATCCACCATATCGGCCGGCAGCTTGCTTCGGTCGCCAATGTCGTAGAGGCGCTGTAACCCCTTGTGCCGGAAACTATCAATCATTCGCCCTCGACTGTAAATTGGAAATTTCCGATTTCCAATCATTCGCCATTTGACGAATAATTGTACTATGCCCTTCGTCACCCGCCCAGGTTCTTCAGCACCACGACCCAGTCGCGGCCCTGACCCGGCAGGCCCGGCACGAGCCGGCCGCCGCCATCGACCGGGATGCGCGACAGCGAGACAGCCTGCAGGACGTTGCCGCCGATCCCCTCGATGCAACGGCCAGAGGGGCTGAAGCCGCAGGCGGTGTAACCGACGACGATATCGCAATGCATCGGCCGCGTGCCCTGAGAGGCCAGATCCTGCCAGTTGGCGGGCGGCGTGCCGCTCCTCGTCGCGCAGACGAGATCGCCGGGCGCGGCCGGGGCAAGGGCGATTCCCGTCGCGCGGAAGGCGCGGGTGCCGGGCGCGGCCATCAAGGCGTCCGAGACGTAATCCCAATGGGTATCGCTGTAGCGGAAGCGGCTTTCAGGCAAGCCCGCCATATGGATCACCCACGAGGTGAAAGCGGCCGACCAGGGCTCGCCGAAGGGGCTGCCACCGACCGACTGGCGCTTGAAGGCGTCATCGTCGATGCCGCCGTCGTCGGCGACGACATCGGAAAAGCCCGCGCTTTTCGCCGCCTGTTCCCAGTAGTTCCGATAGGGCGGCACGGCGCACCAGTATTCGGCCAGCATGGGAAAGCCGTCCCGCTCCTGCTCCCAGACCGCGGGAATGCGTCCGGGCAGGGTCAGAACGGTGGCATCCGGCCGGATGTCGATGGTGCGCGAGCCCCATTTCTGCCATTCGCCCCGGGCGACGCCGATCATGGCGGCGGCAAGGCCCCCGGGCATCAGGGCCGGCTGCCGGCCGCCGCAGGCATAGGGGACGGGTATGCCGCCGGCATCAATGGTGGCGGCCGCCGGTGCCGGACGCGCCGCCGCGGGCCGCCTTGTCCGGGAAGCGCAGGCGCCAAGCGCCAGCGCGGCGCAAACGATCATCGCGACGGCAGCGAGCGGTCTCATGTCATTCCCCCTCGGAATGACCCGCCAAAGCGGCAGGCTAAGAGGTTTGTTAACCACCATGGGCCAGAGTGCAACAATCACTTCGTCCCGCACAGGCCATCCGCCCCATGCTGCTGATCATCGGTTTCGTCGTCGTCCTCGTCTGCGTCATCGGCGGCTATGCGCTGGCTGGCGGCCATCTCGAGGTGCTGTGGCAGCCCTATGAATTCATGATCATCTTCGGCGCGGCCATTGGTGCCTATGTCATCGGCAACCCCACGACCGTGCTGAAGAAGACCGGCGGCGCCGTCGTCTCGGCGATCAAGGGGCCGCGCTACAACAAGGCTGCCTTTCTCGAGCTTCTGTCCCTGCTCTATTCCGTGTTCAAGCTGGCCAAGACCAAGGGGATGCTGGCCCTCGAGCAACATGTCGAGAATCCCCACGACAGCACCCTGTTCCACCAGTTCCCGATCTTCGCCAAGGATCACCACGCGGTGACCTTCCTGTGCGACTACCTGCGCCTGATGACCCTCGGCACCGAGAATTCCTACGAGATGGAAGCGCTGATCGACATAGAGCTGGAAACCCACGCGCAGGAAGAACATGAGGTCTCACACGCCATCCAGAACATGGCCGATGGCATGCCGGCCCTCGGCATTGTCGCCGCTGTGCTGGGCGTCATCCACACCATGGGGGCGATCACCGAGCCGCCGGAGGTCCTTGGACATCTGATCGGCGGCGCGCTGGTCGGCACGTTCGTGGGTGTCTGGACATCCTATGGCTTCATCGCGCCGATCTCCAACGCGATCCGCTCGACCCATGATTCCGAGATGCGCTACCTGCATTGCATCAAGTCCGGCCTGCTCGCCCATCTGCAGGGCTATCCGCCGGCGGTCTCGGTCGAATTCGCCCGCAAGGCGCTGCAGACCCATGTTCGCCCGACGTTCTACGAGGTCGAGGAAGCGACCCAGAAACTCCAGCCGGTCTGATCCGCCATGGCGAACGGGAACGGGCCGACGATCATCATCAAGCGGGTCAAGAAGGTCGCCGCCGGTCATCACGGCGGCGCCTGGAAAGTCGCCTATGCCGACTTCGTGACCGCGATGATGGCCTTCTTCCTGTTGCTGTGGCTGCTGAACGCGACCTCCGAAGCGCAGAAACAGGGTATCGCCGACTATTTCGATCCGATCAGCGTGTCCGAGACGACCTCGGGCGCCGGCGGCGTCATGGGCGGACAGACCATCGGTCAGGAAGGCAACCGCAATTCGGGCGGCGCCACCGCCCTGATCACGCGGATCGAGCCCGAAAGCCAGACCCCGAACCCGGAAGAAACCGACGACAGCCAGCCCCTGAGCGGTCTTGCCCCCCAGGACAAGGGCGAGTCCAGCAAGCAGCAGGCCCCCGGCGGCCCCAACAGTTCAGCGGTTTCCACCCCCGCGCCCGGCGACGCCAACGCCCGCACGGAAAATCCCCGCCCGGCCGACGCGCTCGGCCAGCAGACACCGCCGCCGGGCATCACGGCGGCGGAAGCCGACGCGAACGCCCGCAATACCGCCCTCGTCCGCGCCGAGGCCCAGCGCTTCGCCGATACGGCGACCCAGTTGCGCCAGGCCCTGCGGGAACAGCCCGAATTGCAGGCGGTCGCCTCGCAAGTCCTGCTGGAGGTCACCCGGGAAGGCCTGCGCATCCAGCTGGTCGATGGTCAGAGCAAGGCCATGTTCCAGTCCGGTTCCTCGCGCATGTCGGACGAGATGGTGGTTCTGCTGCGCAAGATCGCGGGTATCGTTGGCCGGTTGCCGAACCGCATCGCCATCGCCGGCCATACGGATTCCGCGCCCTATCGCAGCACCACGGGCTATACCAACTGGGAATTGTCCGCCGATCGGGCCAACTCCAGCCGCCGGGTCCTGACCGAGGCCGGCGTTTCGCCGTCGCGCATCTTTCAGGTCTCGGGCCGGGCATCGTCGGAGCCGCTCAACCCCGACAATCCGCTCGACCCCGCCAACCGGCGCATCACCATCACCCTGCTGCGCGAAAGCCCGGTGCTGCCCCCGGGCATCGCCACCGTGCCATCGGAGCCCTGATCAGGCTTCCGCCACCGCCACCTCGCCCGCATTCATCTCGCGACGCGCGGCCGCCGTGGTCTCGACGGCGATCCGCACTTCCGGATGCAGCGACAGGAAGCGGCGGAAATCGCGCCGGTCCAGGGTATAGAGCTGGCAATAATCGACCGCCGTGACATCGGCCGAGCGCGGCTCGCCGGACATCAGCGCCATTTCGCCGAAATGCTCGCCCGCGCCCAGACGGATCTTCCGGCCCGCCACCGCGACCTCGACCTCGCCCGCGGCGATGAAGAAGACCGTATCCGCCCGGTCGCCCTTGCGAATGAGGCGCGCGCCGGGATTGGCCACGCGATGCCGGAAGGTGACCAGAAGATCCTGGATGCCTTGCGGATCGAGACTGGCGAACATGGGGAAACTCTCCGCCAGTTCCCGCGCCTTCAGCACACGCTCCGCTTCCCGCGCCTCGGCGCGGACATGGGCCTTCATCAACTCGCGCTCGAGGAGGCGCAGACGGGGCGCGCCGCGCACCTCGCCTTCCCCCTGGCGCAGCCGCCGGGTCAGCCGTTCCGCGCCCAGGAACACCAGCGGGTTGAGCGTGATCGAGAACAGCGCCCCCGCCAGGATCAGGTCGCGGCCTTCCGCGGGCAACAACCCGAGGCCGATGCCAAGCCCCGCCAGGATGAAGGAGAATTCGCCGATCTGGGCAAGGCTGGCCGAAACCATGAGCGCCGTCGCCAGCGGATAGCCCAGCAACAGCACGATGACCGAAGCGATCAGCGACTTGCCGATGATGATGATGGCAAGCACGCCCAGTACCGACAGGGGATCGCGCACCAGCACCATCGGATCGAACAACATGCCGACCGAGACAAAGAACAGCACGGAAAAGGCATCCTGCAGCGGCATCGATTCGTGAGCCGCCTTGTGGCTGAAATCGGATTCGTTCAGCACGACGCCGGCGAAAAAGGCACCAAGGGCGAAGGACACGCCGAACACGGCCGCCGAGCCGAAGGCGATGCCAAGGGCGAGCGCCAGCACCGACAGGGTGAATAATTCGCGGGAGCCCGTGCGGGCGACCTGGGCCAGCAACCAGGGCACCACCCGGGGCCCCAGCAGCAGGGCGATGGCGACGAAAGCCGCGACCTTGCCAAGGGTAATGGCAAGACCCAGCCACAGCGCCCCCGGCTCCAGCGCCGCGCCGTGGCTGGCGTCGCCCGCCTGTCCGCCCAGCGCCCCGGCGAAGGCCGGCAACAGCACGAGCGCCAGCACCATCACCAGATCCTCGACGATCAGCCAGCCCACGGCGATGCGGCCGTTGACCCCGTTGACCCCGTTGACCGCGTTCCTCTCCTCCAGCGCCTTCAGCAGGACGACGGTACTGGCGACCGACAGGCTGAGGCCGAAGACGAGCCCGGCGCCGAGGCTCCAGCCCCAGAAATGGGCGACGGCCATGCCCATCGCCGTGGCGGCCGCGATCTGCCCGACCGCCCCCGGCAGCGCGATCCAGCGCACGGCCAGCAGATCGGACGCGGAAAAATGCAGACCGACGCCGAACATCAGCAGGATGACGCCGATTTCCGCCAGTTGGACCGCGAGATCCGCGTCGGCGACGAACCCGGGCGTGAACGGCCCGACCGCGACCCCGGCCAGCAAATATCCGATCAACGGCGGCAGACGAAGTTTGTTGGCGAAGAACCCGAAGATGAAGGCTATGACGAACCCGATGGCCACCGTCGCAATCAAGGGAGTTTCGTGGGGCATCGGCTTCCTTTCAATCCGGCGGCAGGCTTGCCCCGAAATTCGGGGAGCGCGATTGTTTCAATTGCGATCCGTCGAATCAATGCTTGAAGGCGCAGCCGGCATGACAATTGCGATACAGGAACAGGATTTCGACGTCGGGGCCGTCATCGACGTCCTTGGCGGAACCGGCCGGTCGGGCGCCGTCGCTTCCTTCGTCGGTCTCGTGCGCGATCACGGCGACCGGCAGGATGTCGTCGCCCTCGAGCTCGAACATTATCCGGGCATGACCGAACGCGCCCTCGCCGCCATCGAGGCGGAGGCGCGGCGGCGCTTCGCCCTTGATGACTGCGTGATCATTCATCGCGTGGGTCGCCTTCCCCTGGGCGCGCGCATCGTGCTCGTGGCCACGGCCTCCCCTCACCGGGCCGACGCGCTCGACGCCTGCGCCTTCCTGATCGACTGGCTGAAGACCAGGGCGCCGTTCTGGAAACGGGAAATCACCGCGGACGGCGCCGGCACCTGGGTCGAGGCGAAGGACAGCGACGACGTGGCGACCGAACGTTGGGGCTGACGACAAGGGTTGACTTCGACGATTTGGAAAATCATAATTTTCCAAATCGGGACTCCTCGTCGTCCGGCGCTTGACTCGGCCGGCCCGCGGGAGTTCTCTCCCCGGCATCCGGCATTTGCCTGTATCCACAGGTGCCGGGCGTCCAATATCTAATTTCTGGAAGCCGATCGTGTCCCAAGACACCCTGACCCACCTGCAGCGCCTCGAGGCCGAGAGCATCCACATCATGCGCGAGGTGGTGGCGGAGACCGAAAATCCGGTCATGCTCTATTCGATCGGCAAGGATAGCGCGGTGATGCTGCACTTGGCGCAGAAGGCCTTCTATCCCTCCAAGCCGCCCTTCCCGCTGCTCCATGTCGATACCACATGGAAATTCCGGGAAATGATCGCTTTCCGCGACCAGATAGCGAAGACGCTGGGCATGGACCTGCTGGTCCATGTCAATCCCGAAGGCGTCGAGATGGGCATCAGCCCCTTCGTCCATGGCAGCGGCCTTCATACCGACATCATGAAGACGCAAGGCCTGAAGCAGGCGCTCGACAAATACGGCTTCGACGCGGCCTTCGGCGGCGCCCGCCGCGACGAGGAAAAATCCCGCGCCAAGGAGCGCATCTTTTCCTTCCGCTCGGCCCAGCACCGCTGGGACCCGATGAGCCAGCGGCCCGAACTCTGGCGCCTCTATAACCCCAGGAAGAACAAGGGCGAGTCGATCCGCGTC
>JAOZVS010000038.1 GCA_025869435.1 Zavarzinia sp. | reverse complement strand
AGATAGCCGCCGGCCGCCAGCGCCATGCCGATGAGGGCGAGCGCCCTCATGCCCGTCCGGTGCAGGATGGAGCCGGTGGCGGCCCCGGCGACGGCGGCGGCGATGGCGAGGGGGGTAAGGGCGAGGCCCGTATCCCAGGGCGACAGGTCGTCGACGAATTGCAGCTGCTGCACGATCGACAGCTCGAAGCCGGTCAGCAGCATGATCGGCCCCATGGCGGCGAGCACGCCGACGGCGAAGCCGGGACGCCGGAACAGGCGCAGGTCCAGCATCGGCTGGGCGGCGCGCAACTGTCCCCGGGCGAAACCGGCGAGCAGCGCCAGCCCGGCCGCGAGGGCGAGCAGGCCGACCCCGCCGGCACCGCCGTCGCGGGCGAGGTCCTTGATGCCGTAGACGAGCAGCAGCACCCCCGCGATCCCGGTGACGGCGGCGAGCGGGTGCAGCGGCGCCGCGTTCCGGTTGGCGCTGTTGCGCAGGCGGCCGAGGATGACGATGGCGGCGAGGGCGAGGATCGGCAGATTGAACAGGAACACCGCGCCCCAGTGGAAATGGCTGAGGATGACGCCGCCCGCGACGGGGCCGATGGCCGCCCCGGCCGAGGCGCAGGAGCCCCAGATGCCGATGGCGATGCCGCGTTCCTTCGTGTCGGTGAAACTGCGCCGCACGATGGCGAGGGTGGAGGGGATGATCATCGAGCCGCCGAAGGCGAGCAGCACGCGCGCCCCGATCAGCAGGGCCGGCGTCCAGGAATAGGCGGCGGCCAGCGACGCGAGGCCGAACAGGGCGAGGCCCGCCAGCAGCAGGTTGCGCTGGCCCACCCGGTCGCCCAACGGCCCGGTGATCAGCACGAGGCCGGCCATCATCAGGGGATAGATATCCATGATCCACAGCACCTGCGTGCCGCTGGCGCCGAGGTCGCGGGTCAGGCTGGGCAGGGCGAGATAGAGCACGGTGGTGTCGATCGTCACCGGCATGAAGGCGGCGGCGACGGAGGCGAGGATCAGCCAGCGATTGCGGTCGGCCATGACTACCCCCGCGGCCCCAGGGCGCGGCCGATCAGGTCGAGGAAACTGCCGGTTGCCCGGTCGATATCGTAATCGGGTTCGATCACCATGCGCCCGACGGCGCCGTCGACGAGGGCGATCAGCCAGATCGCCGTGGCCGCGGGATCGAGGTCGCGGGCCATGACGCCTTCAGTCCTGCCCCGCTCGATCAGCGCGACGATGCCCTGTTTCACCAGCCCGTCGTCCCGGTCGAAGGCGGTCTTTACCTGCGGATTGCGCGCGACCTCGGCCAGGACTTCCAGCCACAGGCGGCTGGCGGCGATATCGCGCGCCTCGGTCAGGAAATGGCGGAACAGGCTGTGCAGGGCCCGCATCGCGTCGCCCTCCGCCTCGGCGCGGACGATGGCGGCGGCGACGTCTTCGCGCTGCTCGTCGACGATGGCGCAGACGATTTCGGCCTTGGCCGCGAAATAGCGATAGAGATTGGCCGGGGTGACACCGGAGGCAAGGGCGATTTCCGCCATGCCGGTGCCCTGAAAACCGTGCGCGGCGAAACACGCCTTGGCCGCCGCCAGAATGGCGCGGCGCCTGATTTCCCGGTTTTCCTCGCGTCTGGCCATGGTCTTAACTGATAGTGAACGATCACCTTCGTTTTTAACCGATCCCCGAAGCGGCGGCAAGGCGCTAGGATGCCGCGGCATCTTTGCCGGACCTTGCCGTGAGCCGCCGCATTCCCCTGTCCCTCAATGCCCTGCACGCCTTCGAGGCGGTCTCGCGCCTGTTGTCGATCCGGGACGCGGCCGAAGAACTGGCGGTGACGCCGTCCGCCGTCAGCCACCAGCTGCGCGGGCTGGAGGAGGCGCTGGGCGTCGAATTGCTGCGCCGGCAGGGCAACCGGCTGGCCCTGACCCCGTCCGGTGCGGCGCTCGCGCCCGAACTGGCGGAGGGCTTCGGCCGCATCGCTTCGGCGGTCGGCCGGATGCAGCATGACCGGCGCCGGGGGCCGCTTCGCCTGTCCATGCTGCCGACCTTCGCCGTCCATTGGCTCTCGCCCCGTCTCCTGCGCTACCCCTTCGAGAAACAGGGGTTCGAGCTGCTGATTTCCTCGACCCAGGCGGTGGTCGATCTCGCCGCGGGCGAGGCGGACGCGGCGATCCGTCAGGGGGGCGGGGTCTGGCCCGGTGTGCGGGCGGATCTTTTGTTCAGGGAGACTCTCGATCTCTTCGTCGCGCCGGGACTGGACGAGGCGAGGCGGCGGCATCTGTTCCTGTCCCGGCATCGGCTGACGGATTTCGCGCGCTGGCGGCGGCAGGCGGGCGAGACGGTCGACTACCCGACCCAGGTCGTCGAATCGACCGGCATGGCCCTGCGCGCCGCCGTCGACGGCGCCGGCCTCGCCTTCGCCGGGGTCGAGATGGCGGCGGCGGAGGTCGCGGCCGGCCGGCTCGTCGCCGTTTTCGACCGGCCGCTGGCCGTGGACGGCGGCTATTACCTCGTCTATCCGGAGGCGCTGGCGCGGGACCGGCGCCTCGCCAATGTCCGGCGCTGGCTGCTCGGCGAGGCCGGCGTCACCAGCCGCCCGTCCTGATCCAGTCTTCCATCATCGCCATGCGGTCGTGGCCCCAGAAGGGTTCGTCGTCCACGAAGAACCAGGGCGAGCCGAAAACGCCCCGCGCCACCGCCGCCTCGGACATGGCCCTGGCCTTTTCCTTGATCGCCGGGCTGTCGCAGGCGGCGGCGATGCACTCCCCGTCGAGGCCGAGGGTGGTGGCGAAATCGCCCATCGCCCGGGGCGAGGCGGTGTCCAGCCCTTCGGTGTAATACCGCTCGAACACCGCGCGGGCGAATCGTGCGGCGTTTTCCGAGCTGCCCTCCTCGATCGCATAGAAGGCCCGGGTGGCGGCGAGGGCGACCAGGGGGTGGCCCTCGGCCAGACGGAACCGGAGGCCGCCGGCGCGGGCGAGGCGGGCCCAGTCGTGCCGGGCGTAATCCTTCTTCAGCGGGGTCGAGGACAGGCCACGCGCCCCGGTCTCGCGAAAGGCGGTGCCCAGCATGAAGGGCCGCCACAGCACCTGCCGGCCGACCCTTGCGCCCAGCGCCTCGATCTTCATCGCCGCGAAGAAGGCATAGGCCGAGGAGAAGTCGAACCAGAATTCGATCGGGCCGTTCATGCCTCGCCGTCCCAGTAATCGCAGGCATCCGCCGTGTGGCCGATGTGGTGGAAGCTGCGCTTCGCCTTGTCGCCGCCCGGGGCGGCACCGGCGAAGACGGCGAATTTGCCCGAATCCGGATATTCCATCACGTCGGGCGCGTTCATCGTGCTGATGGCGAGATAGCGCAAGGGCTCCGCCCCATCGTTGATCAGCTGATGCGCGCTCTCCGGTCCGCCGGCCGGGCAGACCGCGACATCGCCGGCCGCGACGGGGAAGCGCCGTTCGCCCAGCCGCAGCGTGCCGTGCCCGGAAAGGACGATGAACATCTCGTCGTTGGCATGGTGGCAATGTGCGGGCCAGGCCCGCTTGCCGGCCGGAACCTCGACGAGGCGACCGCCCAGCCGGGTCGCCCCCAGCGGGGCGGCGAAGGGCGCGGCGCGGGCGGCGAAGCGGGCGCCCTCGTGCAGCGTGTCGAGCGGCAGATCGGCAAGGGTGAGAACGGGGGATCGGGGCATGGCGTGTTCCGTTGCTGGGACACCATGGAAATATGGCCCCGCCCTTCGGGCAATTGAGTTTTGCTCAGGTCGCGGCGAGCAAAACTCGCCCCCGTTCAGGCTGCTGGGGGTGGCAGCCGGCGCACGGCTTCGAGTGCCATCGGGTCCAGACCTTCGCCCCCCGCGGCGACATGGGCGAGGATGGCGCGGCGCATCCGCGGGTCCCAGAATTTCACCAGATGGTCGGCGATATCCGCCGGGGCATCGTTGCCCTGCACCTTGAAGAATGCGGCGATCTGGTTGGCCATGCGCACCAGTTTCTCAGCCTGCATGGCGCGGCCTCCCATACAGACCTGCGTCATTCCGGCGAAGGCCGGAATCTCGCGGCAGTTGGCCACGGTGTATCCGTGTCGAAAGGTCCCGGCCTTCGCCGGGACGACGATGAGGGGCCATGTTCGCCATGATCATTCCGCCGCCTTGATGCGCCGGCTCTGCGCCGCGTGGTCGCGGTAATGTTCCTGCCATTCGCTCGGCCCGTTGGAGGGGGCGACCTGCACCGCCGTCACCTTGTATTCCGGGCAATTGGTGGCCCAGTCCGAGTAGTCGGTGGTGATGACATTGGCCTGGGTTTCCGGGTGGTGGAAGGTCGTGTAGACGACGCCCGGCGCCACCCGGTCGGTCACTGTCGCCCGCAGGGTGGTCTCGCCCGCGCGGCTTTGCAGGCGCACAAAGTCGCCGTCCTTCAGGCCCCGGTTCTCGGCATCATGGGGATGGATCTCGAGGAGATCTTCCGGGTGCCAGGCGGTATTGGCGGTGCGCCGCGTCTGCGCCCCGACGTTGTACTGGCTCAGGATCCGGCCGGTGGTCAGCAGCAGGGGGAAGCGCGGCCCGGTCTTCTCGTCCGTCGGGACATATTCGGTGATGACGAATTTGCCCTTGCCCCGGGCGAAGCCGCCGATATGCATGATCGGCGTGCCTGTCGGCGCCTTCTCGTTACAGGGCCACTGCACCGAGCCGAGTTCCTCCAGCCGTTCGTAGGAAACGCCGGCGAAGCTCGGCGTCGTCGCCGCGATCTCGGCCATGATTTCGCTCGGATGCGTGTAGTTCATGGCCATGCCGAGACTCTGGGCCAGTCTTTGCGTCACTTCCCAGTCGGCGAGACCGTTCTTCGGCGCCATGACCTTGCGCACCCGGTTGATGCGGCGCTCGGCGTTGGTGAAGGTGCCGTCCTTCTCGAGGAAGGTCGAGCCCGGCAGGAAGACATGGGCGTAATTCGCCGTCTCGTTCAGGAACAGGTCGTGCACCACGACGCATTCCATGGCCGAGAGTCCCGCCGTGACGTGATGGGTATCGGGGTCGGACTGGACGATATCCTCGCCCTGGACATAGAGACCCTTGAACGAGCCATCCAGCGCGGCATCGAACATGTTGGGAATGCGCAGGCCCGGCTCGTTGCTTAAAGGAACGCCCCACAGCTTCTCGAAAATCTCCCGCGTCGCATCGTCCGAGACATGGCGATAGCCGGGGAATTCATGGGGGAACGAGCCCATGTCGCAGGAGCCCTGGACATTGTTCTGCCCGCGCAAGGGGTTCACCCCGACGCCCGGCCGGCCGAGGTTACCGGTGGCGAGCGCGAGATTGGCGATCGCCATCACCGTCGTCGTGCCCTGGCTGTGTTCGGTGACGCCGAGGCCGTAATAGATCGCGCCATTGCCGCCGGTCGCGAACAGGCGGGCGGCACCGCGCATCGCGGCGGCGGGAACGCCGCACAGTTTCTCGACCGCTTCCGGGGCGTGGCGGGGATCGGCGACGAAGGCGGCCCAATCCTCGAATTCCGACCAGTCGCAGAAATCGCGGACGAATTTCTCGTCCACCAGGCCTTCGGTCACGATGACATGGGCAAGCGCGGTGACCACGGCGACATTGGTGCCCGGGCGCAGCGGCAGGTGATAGTCCGCCTTGATATGGGGACTCCTCACCAGGTCAGTGCGGCGCGGATCGATCACGATCAGCCGCGCGCCCTGACGCAGGCGCTTCTTCAGGCGCGAGGCGAAGACCGGATGGCCGTCGGTCGGATTGGCGCCGATGACGATGACGACATCGGTCTCCTCGACGGAATCGAAATCCTGCGTGCCGGCCGAGGTGCCGAAGGCCGTCTTCAGGCCGTAGCCGGTGGGGGAATGGCAGACCCGCGCGCAGGTATCGACGTTGTTGTTGCCGAAGCCCGCCCGGATCATCTTCTGGACGAGATAGGTTTCCTCGTTGGTGCAGCGCGACGAGGTGATGCCGCCGATCGCATCCTTGCCGTATTGGCCCTGGATGCGGCGGAATTCCGAGGCGACATGGGCGAAGGCCTCGTCCCAGGTCACTTCGGTCCAGGGATCGGCGATCTTTTCCCGGATCATCGGTTTCAGGATGCGGTCCTTGTGGGTGGCGTAACCCCAGGCGAAACGGCCCTTCACGCAGGAATGGCCCCGGTTCGCCTTGCCGTCCTTCCAGGGCACCATGCGTACCAGTTCGTCGCCGCGCATCTCGGCCTTGAAGGAACAGCCGACACCGCAATAGGCGCAGGTCGTCACCACCGAATGTTCCGGCTGGCCGATCTCGACGACCGATTTCTCGATCAGGGTCGCGGTCGGGCAGGCCTGCACGCAGGCACCGCAGGAAACGCATTCGGACGACAGGAAATCCTCATGGGCGCCGGGGGAAACCCGGCTGTCGAAGCCCCGTCCCTCGATGGTCAGGGCGAAGGTGCCTTGCGTTTCCTCGCAGGCGCGGACGCAGCGGGAACAGACGATGCATTTCGACGGATCATAGTCGAAATAGGGGTTCGACTGGTCCTTCTCGAGTTTGGTGTGGCTCTCGCCCTCGTAACCGTAACGGACCTCGCGGAGGCCAACGGCACCGGCCATGTCCTGCAATTCGCAATCGCCATTGGCGCCGCAGGTCAGGCAGTCCAGCGGATGGTCGGAGATGTAAAGCTCCATCACGCCCTTGCGCAGGCGTTTCAGCCGCTCGGTCTGGGTGCGGACCACCATGCCCTCGGCGACCGGCGTCGTGCAGGAGGCGGGCGTGCCGGCGCGGCCCTCGACCTCGACGAGGCACAGACGGCACGAGCCGAAAGCCTTCACGCTGTCGGTGGCGCAGAGCTTGGGCACGCTGGTGCCCATCTCGGCCGCCGCCCGCATGATCGAGGTGCCGGCGGGCACCGAAACCGTGTTGCCGTCGATGGTCAGGCTGACCGTCACGGCGGATTTCACCGCCGGGGTGCCGAAATCATGGTCTTCGACGAGGGACATGGGCCGTCTCCTATTCCGCCGCCTGCGCGCGGGGCGCCTTGGCGAAATCGTCAGGAAAATGGTGAAGCGCGCTCAGGACCGGATAGGGCGTGAAGCCGCCGAGGGCGCAGAGCGAGCCGAATTTCATCGTCTCGCACAGATCCTCGACCAGGGTGATATTGGCGGCGACATCGCGCCCGGCGATGATCTTGTCGATGGTTTCGACCCCCCTTGTGGAGCCGATGCGGCAGGGGGTGCATTTGCCGCAGGATTCGATGGCGCAGAAGTCCATGGCGAAACGCGCCTGTTTCGCCATGTCGACGCTGTCGTCGAAGACGACGATGCCGCCGTGGCCGATGAGGCCGCCCGCATGTGCGAAGGCTTCGTAGTCGAAAGGCGTGTCGAACAGGGCGGGCGGGAAATAGGCGCCGAGCGGGCCGCCGACCTGCACCGCCTTCACCGGCTTGCCCGATGCCGTGCCGCCGCCGACCTCGTTCACCAATTCGCCAAGCGTAATGCCGAAGCCGATCTCGAACAGGCCGCCATGGGCGATATTCCCGGCGAGCTGAATGGGCATCGTGCCGCGCGAGCGGCCGAATCCGACATTGGCGTAAGTCTCCGCCCCCTTGTCGAGGATGAAGGGCACGGCGGTCAGCGACAGGATGTTGTTGATCACCGTCGGGTAGCCGAACAGGCCTTCATGGGCGGGCAGGGGCGGCTTGGCCCGGACCTGGCCGCGCTTGCCCTCGATGCTCTCGAGGAGTGCGGTTTCCTCGCCGCAGACATAGGCCCCGGCACCCGCCCTGATTTCCATGTCGAAGGCCCGGCCCGAGCCCATGACGGAGGCGCCGAGGTAGCCGGCATCGCGCGCGAGGCCGATCGCCGCCTGCATGATGGCGATGGCGTGCGGATATTCGGAGCGCGTATAGATGTAACCATGCTCGGCCCCGACCGCGAGGCCGGCGATGGCCATGCCCTCGATCAGGTGGAACGGGTCGCCTTCCATCAGCATCCGGTCGGCGAAAGTGCCGCTGTCGCCCTCGTCGGCATTGGCGACGATGTATTTCTTCGCGCCCGGCGCGTCGAGCACGGTCTTCCACTTGATGCCGGTCGGAAAGCCGGCGCCGCCCCGGCCGCGCAGGCCCGATTTCGTCACCTCGGCGACGATCGCGGCGGGTTCCATGGCGATAGCCCTGGCGAGGCCCTTCCAGCCGTCCATGGCGGCGTAATCCGCCAGCGACAGGGGCGCGATCACGCCGCAGCGCGCGAAGGTGAAACGGGTCTGCGCCTTCAGGAAGGGCAGATCCTCGGTCGGGCCGAGGCCGCCGCGCCCTTCCGCCATACCGGCATCGAACAGGGCGGGCACATCCTCGGGCGCGACCGGGCCATAGGCGATGCGGCCGGCGGGGGTCGCCACCTCGACCAGCGGCTCCAGCCAGAACAGCCCGCGCGAGCCGTTGCGGATGACGCGGGCGGCGATGCCGCGCCTGCCGGCCTCGAGGCGGATCGCCTCCACCACCTCGTCGGCGCCGACGGAAAGCGCGGCCGCATCCTGCGGGACGTAGAAGGTGACGGTCATCGCTCGATCCCCGCGAGGAGTTTTTCCACCCGCGCTTCGGTCAGGCGGCCGCACAGACGGTCGTCGATCAGGGCCGAAGGCGCGGTGGCGCACAGGCCGAGGCAATAGACATTCTCGAGGGTGACGCCGCCGTCCGCCGAGGTTGCCCCGAAATCGAGGCCAAGGCGCGCCGCGACCCGAGCGGCCACCGCCTCGCCGCCCATGGCCTGACAGGCCTCGGCCCGGCAGACCTTGACGACATGGCGCCCGGCCGGCGCTTCCCGGAAGTCGTGATAGAAGGTGACGACACCATGGATTTCGGCCCGCGAGCGGTTCTCGCTGTCGGCGATCATCTGGATCGCCTCCGCCGGGATATGGCCGAATTCCGCCTGGATCGCGTGCAGCGTCGGCAGGGTCGGCCCCGCCATATGGGCATGGGCGGCAATGATCTCCGCGAGGCGCGGGATATTGCTCATGTTCGCGTCCTTCCCGGACTGTTTCCCCGTCATGCCCAGATGTCCTGATGCTTATCGAAGCGATGAGCATCGAACGATCGGTGATCGTGATCAAGCGGTCAATCCGCGTGAATCGATAGAGAGCGTCTATTATTAAGCTCCCCGCTCTACCCACTTTCCCTTGCCGCCCCATCATGGCATCAAGCCCCGATGGGGACGAGGAGCCGGTCATGACCATCACCATCCATGGCATCAAGAACTGCGACACGATGAAGAAGGCCCGTGACTGGCTGGCGGCGGCCGGCATCGCGGTAGAATTCCACGATTACAAACTCGCGGGCATCGACCGGGCGCGGCTCGAGGCCTGGTGCGACGCGCTGGGCTGGGAAGTGCTGCTGAACCGGGCCGGGACCACTTTCCGCAAGCTGCCGGAGGCGGAGCGCGAGGGTCTGACGCGGGACAAGGCGATCGCCCTGATGCTGGCCCAGCCGTCCATGATCAAGCGCCCGGTGCTGGATCTAGGCGACCGGCTGATTGTCGGCTTCAAGCCGGCCCTCTACGCCGAGGCCTTCGGTCGCTAACGATCTTGACGATCGACAAGACATTGGCGATGCGGCCCGTTTGCATTCTAATGAGTCGGCATGGCATGAACATTCATGCGGATTGGAAGAGGGGGCACCATGCTCAATGAATTCAAAGCCTTCATCATGCGCGGCAATGTGCTCGACCTTGCCGTCGGCGTCATCATCGGCGCGTCCTTTGGCAAGATCGTCACCTCGCTGGTCGACGACATCATCATGCCGCCGATCGGCGTGATCGTCGGCGGCATAGATTTTTCCGGTCTCTACATCAATCTGTCGGGCGTGGAATATTCGTCGCTGGCGGCGGCGCGGGAGGCCAAGGCGGCGGTGATCGCCTATGGCTCCTTCATCAATGTGATGATCCAGTTCATGATCGTGTCCTTCGCCGTGTTCCTGCTGATCAAGGCGGTGAACCGGGTGGTGAAGCGGACGCCTGTGGCGACGGGCCCGACCCCGACCGAGAAACTGCTGACCGAGATCAGGGATACCCTGCAGTCCAAGTGATCAGATGTGCACGAGCGGGATCGTCGCCTTGAAGCTGTCCCGCTCGGCCATGCCGTGGAACCAGCGGCGCAGGGTGGGATAGAGGTCGAGCGCCTCGCTTCCCTCCGGCGTCTTGTCGGTCCAGTGGATGAGCGGGGCCAGGAACAGGTCAGCCAGGGTCAGCGTGTCGCCCGCGAGGTAGCGACTGCCGCACAGGATTTCGTCGATGACGCCCAGCTGCTCGCGCATCATCACCGCCTGTTCGGCGACCACGGCCTCATCGGCCTCGCGACCGTCAAGCGGGGCGACCAGCCGCTCGCCGACGACGCCGACGATCAGCGTGTCGTAGAGATAGTCCGAGGTCGCGCTGATCCACTGGTCCATGCGGGCGATCGCGAGACTGTCGGTCGGCTGCAGGGGCGTGCCCGCCAGTTCCCGGTCGAGATAGCGGGCGATCGCCAGCGATTCGTAAACCGTGACGCCGCGATAGCGCAGCACCGGCACCCGGGCGAAGGGATGGCGCACACCGTCGAGCACCCCGCCGGGGATCATCTCGAAGAAATCGTGCGGCTGGCCCTTCTCGGCGCAGACGAGGCGGGTGGCCCAGCAGAAGGTGCTGGTCGGAATGCCGAAGATCTGGGGCCGGTCGGACATGGGGGTCTCCGCTGCTGTCCCGGAGTATCTGGGGATCGATGGCAACCCTGAAAGGGATTACACCGAATCGGGAGCGAGATCGCGGGCATAGCGCTTCGCGTTCTCGACATAATGGAGCGCCTGCATGGTCAGGATCTGCGCCTGGGTCTCGGTCAGCTGGCGCACCACCCGGCCCGGGCTGCCCATGACGAGGGAGCCGTCGGGAATTTCCTTGCCCTCGGGGATCAGGCTGTTGGCGCCGATGATGCAGTTGCGGCCGATCTTCGCCCGGTTGAGCACGACGGAATTGATGCCGATCAGCGTGTTGTCGCCGATGATGCAGCCGTGGAGCATGACCTTGTGGCCGACGGTGACATGGGCGCCGAGGTCGAGCGGGACGCCGTCGTCCGTGTGCAGGACCGAGCCGTCCTGGATATTGGTGTTCTCGCCGATGACGATGGGGTCATTGTCGCCGCGGATGACGCAGTTGAACCAGATGCTGGCGTTCCGCTTCAGGACGACGGAGCCGATCACGGCGGCCCCGGGGGCGATCCACACACCCTCCTCGCAAACGACGCGCCGGTCGCCCAGACGATAGATCATGCCCGAAGTCCCCTTGTCACCGGATTGGCCGGCAGAATGCCCCGGGAGCGGGGCGGGGCGCAATGGGACTTAAGCGGCCTCAGGCCCGGCGGCGGGCGCGCAGGCGGCTGATCGCGACGACGAGGCTGGCGATCACGACATGCCAGACGATGATCATCAGCGTGGCGTCGAGGTCGTGATAGAGGCTGAGGCCGGTCGCCGACAGGGCGGCGAGGCCAAGGGCGCCGATCACGATCGTGTCGACCGGGCGGCTGGCGCCGGCATGGCGCAGCATAAAGGCGAGGAACAGGCCCAGCGGCACGCTGGTGCCGATGATCGTGGTCAGGCATTTCACGCTGTGACCGGCGACGAAGCCTTCCGGCCCGTATTCGATCCAGTCGGTGAAGCAGCCATAGCCGAGCGTGAGCAGCCAGAGCACGGCCGCCGGCACCGGCAGCAGGCGCCAGGCGCGCGAGCGGTCGGGCAGGCTCAATTCGAAGGCGGCGATCACGGCGGTGATGCCGGTGGCGAGGCTGGCCAGCCATTGCAGGGTGAATTTCGTGCGGGCCAGATCGCCGAAGAGGTGCTTCAGGCCTTCGCCTTCCTCATTGGCATGAAAGACGGTGATCCCGGCGATCAGGGCGCCGGCGATCGCCAGCCAGAAGGCGGCGCGCAGCATGGGCGGGCGCAGCCGGCGCACCGGCTTCGCGCCCGAGACCAGGGCATCGATCAGTTGATCGGTCTGCGTCGTCACCTTGTGCTCTCTCAACCTCTCGTCTCATCCTCGCCGGGCGAGCCGGTCAGGGCCACGCGCAGCGCCTTATAGGCCCGATGGGCCGCCACTTTCAGCGAGCCGACCGACATGCCGCTGAGGTCCGAAGCTTCCTTCAGCGACATATCCTTGAACTTCAGCAGCTCCACCGCCAGCCGCTGGCCCGGGGGCAGCGCGGCAACCGCGGCGTGCAGCCGGCTGTGATCGGGCTCTTCCTCAGGAATATTCGCCGCGGCATTGGTAAAAGTTTCATCGTCCGGCGAGACGACGACCTCGTGGCTGTCGCGGCGTCCCTTGCCGCGCAGGCGATCGACGACACGGCGCCGCGCGATCGCCACCAGCCAGGGCAGGAACGGCCGCGCCGGGTCATATGTGTGGCGCACCCGGTGGATGGTCAACAGGATTTCCTGGACGACGTCCTCGACGTCGTGGGACGAGCGCAGGTAGCGCCGCGCCTGCGCCCGCAGGTAAGGCGTCACGGCCTGAAGCAGGGTCGCATAGGCGCGCTTGTCGCCATCCTGCGCCGCCGCCATCAGACGGGCGAGTTCCTCGCCCTCACCACCGCCGTCCGCCATGCCCATCCTGTTCCGCGATATCCGTGCCCGCGAGTCGAGCCAGAACAATACAGCCAAACCATGGCATATCGAGAGCGGTGTAACTTTCTCGTCCCGGCGCCGAACCTCAAGTCGAGACGGCCGATCGACCGCCGCTCCCAGCTTTTGAGAACCACAGGAGAATTTCATGTCCATGATCGGGAAGACGGCTACCGCCTCTCTCTTCGCTGCCACCCTGATGGCCGCCAGCGGCCTCGTCTCGACCGGCGCCTTCGCCGCCGACAACGAGAAGTGCTTCGGCGTCGCCAGGGCGGGCCAGAACGACTGCCAGACCGCCTCTTCGTCCTGCGCCGGCACCTCCACGATCGACGGCCAGAAGGATGCCTGGCTCCTGGTTCCCGCCGGCACCTGCGCCAAGCTGAATGGCGGCTCGCTGACCTCGTCCAAGGGCTGATCCGATGATCGCGGGGCGCCATACCGGTATCGGGCTGCGCGCCCCGCATCTGGCCGATCTGGCGGCGCGGGCGGTATCGCCCGCCTTCATCGAAATCCACGCCGAGAATCACATGATCGAAGGGCCGGATTTCGCCCTTCTGCGCCAGCTGCGGCAAGACCTTCCGGTGTCGGTCCATGGCGTCGGCCTCTCCCTCGGTTCGGCCGGGGGGATCGACGAGCTACACCTCGAGCGCTTCGCCCGGCTTGTCGCGCGGATCGAGCCGATGCTTGTCTCCGAACACCTCGCCTGGTCGGTCGCGGGCGGACATTATTGGAATGACCTGCTGCCGCTGCCGCGCAGCCACGAGGCGCTGGACATTGTCGCCGCCAATATCGGCCGGGTTCAGGACCGCCTGAAGCGCCCCCTCCTGATCGAGAATCCGTCGAGCTATGCCGCTTTCGCCGCGTCCGAGATGGGGGAGGGCGATTTCCTCGCCGCCCTGGTCGCCCGGACCGGCTGCGGCCTGCTGCTCGATCTCAACAATGTCTTTGTCTCGGCCCGCAATCTCGGCTGCGATCCCGTCGCCGATCTCGCGAAAATGCCCCTGCATGCGGTCGGCGAAATCCATCTGGCCGGTCATTCCCGGGTCGAGCGCCCGGACGGCCCGGTGCTGATCGACGATCACGGCGGCCCGGTCTGCGATGAGGTGCTGGCGCTGCTCGCCCTGGCGCGGCCACTGTGCCCCGCCGCGCCCCTGCTGCTCGAATGGGACAGCCGCCTGCCGCCGCTGGCGGATCTGATGGCGGAAGCCGCGCGCATCGACGGTTTTGTCTCGGCCCTGCCGGTAGGGGAGGCGCTTCGCCATGCGGCTGGCTGAATTCCAGTCCCTCTTCGCCACGGGGCTGCGTCACGGCGCCATGCCGGATGAACTGCGGGCCGAGGCCGGCGTCTTCGCCGAGCGTCTTTCGATCCACGCCAATCATGTGCGGATCAGCCTGCGCGAAGCCCTGGCCCTGCATTTTCCCGTCACCCTGCGTCTTGTCGGGGAAGGGGCCTTCGTCAGCCTCGCCAGCCGCTTCCTGGCGGCGACGCCGCCGGAAGATGTCCGTCTGGCCCTTTATGGCGCGCGCTTTCCCGGCTTTCTCGGCGCGGAGCCGGCGCTGGTGGGGCATCCGGCGATCGCCGAGGTCGCGGGGTTCGAATGGGCGCGTCATCTCGCCTCGATCGCGCCCGCCTGTCCGCCCGTCGATCCGGCGACGCTGGACGGCGCGGCGCGGCTCCGCTTGTCGCCCGGAGCCTCCGTCATCGCGGCCGCTCATGCCGTCGATCACATCTGGGAAATCAATCAGCCGGGCCGTGATGGCACGCCGGACCGGCCGGTCGCCATCCCCACACGGCTGCTGCTGTGGCGCGACAAGGATGGATTTATCCGTGCCGCGTCACTTCCGCCCGCCGATGTCGCGTTTCTGTCGCGAATCGTCGCCGGCGCCGATCTCGACACCGCCCTGGCCGCCGCCCTCGAGGCCGGCGGGGATCTCGCCACTGTCCTCGCCCGGGCCCTGGGCCGGGGCGTGCTTTGCCTTGCCGATACCGAATTCGAAGGGGAATTCCGATGACCAATTCCACCATGACCATGATCGAGGACCCGGCCGGCGGCATCGCCGGTCGCCTGTGCCGTCTCGCAGCCCTCGCCGAACCGGTCGGCCTCTTCGGGCTTCGCCTCGGCATCGGCCTCGTGTTCTGGAAAAGCGCCAGCACCCGTTTCGATGGCTTCGGCCTGTCCGATCAGGCGATCTTCCTGTTTCAGGAAGTCTACCGCGTGCCGCTGCTGCCGCCCGAGATCGCGGCCTATCTCGGGACCTTCGCCGAGGCGGGCGGGGCCTGGTTGCTGTTCCTCGGCCTGTTCACGCGGCTTGGCGCCCTTGGCCTCCTCGGCGTGACGGCGATGATCCAGTTCGTCGTGCCGCTGACCGGTGACGGGATCAACTTCAACCCGGTCGAGCTGTTTCTGTGGGGCGGGGCTCTGGTCACGCTGCTGTCGCGGGGCGGCGGGGTGTTTTCGTTCGACGCAGTCGTGGGAAAATTCCTGCATCGGGGCTGATCTGCTGCTATCGTGCTGGTCATGAACTGGCGGGCGGACAAGGGAATGGCACGGATCAGGCATGGTGTCGGGGTTTGCGGGGCGGCGCTGATTTTCGCGCTGTCGGGCGCGGCCCGTGCCGATGCGCCGGATGCCGCGACCGCGATCGATGCCGCGCCGCCGCTCGAGAC
>JAOZVS010000037.1 GCA_025869435.1 Zavarzinia sp. | reverse complement strand
TGCTCGGTCTACCTTGTCGCTGCTCTCGGCGATGGCGGCCAGCTGCCGCCCCTTTTCCGCCGCCCGTCGCCCCGGCGCAGGCCGGGGCCTTTGGACGAGAGAGGCGCCGTGCCGGCTCGAGATGCCGGCTTTCGCCGGCATGACGCGTTGGGGGCCGCTACCCGTCCCGCCCTACAGATCGAGAACCAGCGTGTCCTTGCCGGTGCCGCGCGAGACGCAGGGGATCATGTGGCGGCCGCTGGCGCGTTCCTCGTCGGTCAGCACCGAATCGCGGTGCTCGATCGTGCCGGACAGCACCTTGCAGCGGCAGGTGCCGCAGATGCCGCGCCGGCACAGGGTGTCGACCGGCAGCCGCGCCGTCTCGAGTGCGTCGGTGAGCGGGGTGCCGGCCGCGACCTCGATCCGGCGGCCGCTGCGCGCCAGCTCGACCGTGAAGGCATCGCCGGGTGACAGGGGCACGGGGGCGAAATTCTCGGTCGAGATCGCGTCTTCGGGCCAGCCGAGGCCGGCGGCCACCTGCGCCACCCGTGCCATGAAGCCGGAAGGGCCGCAGAGGTGGATCCGGTCGCACGCCTGCCAGGGGCCGATCGCCGCCGCGATCTCCTGATCGGCGAAGCCCTTGCCCTCGTCGTAATGCGGCTGGATGCGGGCGGCGAAGGCGAAGCGCGCCAGGCTGGTGCCGAAGGGCGCGCCGGCCTCGTCCCTTGCGAAGAGATGCAGGGTGAAATCGCGCTCGCCCAAGGCATGGGCCATGGAGATCAGCGGCGTCATGCCGATGCCGCCGGCGATCAGGACATGGCGTCCGCCATCATCCCGCAGGGGGAAATGGCTGCGCGGGCGGCCGACCTCGACGATGGCGCCGGGCACCAGCTGCTCGTGCACGGCGATGGAGCCACCACGCCCTAGGGCATCCCGCTTCACCCCGATCTGCCAGATCCCGGCCTGCCCGGGCACGCCGATCAGCGAATATTGCCGGACGAGATGGGGCGCGAGGCGCAGATCGACATGGGCGCCGGCCTCGAAGGCGGGCAGGGCGCCATCGCTGGCGGTGGTCAGGGTGAACAGGCTGATGCCCGCGGCGATCTCCTCGACCGCGGTCACCCGGGCGAGGCGCCAGGGACGTTCCGCTTCCGGCAACTCCAGGGGCTTGCCGTCGATCACGCCCCGGAACAGCACCCCGCGCGGGGCCAGCAGACGTTCCGCCGCGCGCCAGCCGGCTTCGAGCCGGTAGAAGGGCAGTTGCGGATAGAGGTGATGGATGAGATGCGCGCTCTGCCCCAGCATGAAGGACAGCACCAGCGGATTGCGCTCGATCATCACCGTCGCGTGAATGGGATGCGCCCGCTGCTCGATCCCCGGCGGGTGCTGGATATGGGCGAAGAGATAGGCGGTCAACCCAAGCCCGAGGCGCTGGGGCAGCAGCCAGACCAGCAGCCATTCCTGGGCGTAGGGCGAGGCGATCCAGGCGACATGCCAGGTCACGAACAGCGAGAAGCCCAGCAGGAAACGGGTGTTCTGCAAGGCGGTCCAGCGGTTGAAACGCTTCATGTACCAGAGGAACCAGATGACATCGATGAAGAACAGGGCGGGCAGGATCTTCAGGACCGGCCCGACCAGGATGTCGTCCGGGTCCTCGCCATGCTCGCCGGTGTTCTTGTGATGCTCGAGATGCAGGTGGCGATAGACCGCGACCTCGAGCCCCGGCAGCAGGAACTGGCCGCCCAGCGTGCCGATGATCTCGTTGACGAGGGGGCTGCGCGAAATCGCCCGGTGTGTGCCGTCGTGCAGCACGGTGAAGGAGGCATAGACCAGCACCGAGCTGATCGCGATGGCGATCGCGGGGTGCAGCACGCCGGCCAGCATGGCCCAGCCGGACAGGCCGAAACCCGCGACGCAGGCGGTCAGCAGGGCCAGGGTCGGGACCGGGAACAGGGGCAGGACGTGAAGCTCCCGCAGGGTTGGGGTACTGCGGGCCTGGCCGGCCAGGCTCCAGTCCGCTGATGCTTGCGCTTGCATGTCTCTCCTCCGCGTTTTCGGGGAGCCTGACGACATCGGCACCCGCCTCCTACCCCCCTATTCGAGGTGCTGGACGCCGCCGCCCCGGATGGCTGTTCTAACCCCCAGAAAACAAGACATAACCAGGGAGAAACGGCGCCATGGAATTCGATTATGTCATCGTCGGCGGGGGCTCGGCCGGCTGCGTCCTGGCCAACCGCCTGACCGAGGACGGCCGCAGCACGGTCTGCCTGATCGAGGCGGGCACGGGGAAATCGTCGCCGCTGGTGCGCTGGCCCGGCATGTTCGGCATGAACATGCTGACCCATCGCTACAACTGGGCCTTCAATTCCGTGCCCAATCCGGCAACCGGCGGGCGCCGCCATTTCCTGCCGCGCGGCAAGGGCCTGGGCGGCTCCTCGGCGATCAACGCCATGGTCTATATCCGGGGTGATGCCTCTGATTACGATACTTGGGCGCAGAGCGGCAATCGGGGCTGGGCCTACCAGGACGTCCTGCCCTATTTCCGCCGGGCCGAGGACAATGCCCGGGGCGCCGACGATTACCACGGCGAAGGCGGCCCCCTGCATGTCTCGGACACCCATCACGGCTATGTCCCCAACCTGAAATTCATCGAGGCGGCGGAACAGGCGGGCTTCCCGCGCAACGCCGATTTCAACGGCGCGCGGTTCGAGGGCGTCGGCCTCTATCAGTTCACGATCAAGGACGGGCGGCGCTGGGGCGTGCGCCAGGCCTATCTCGAACCGGTGCGCGCGCGCCCGAACCTGACCGTGCTGACCGATGCAAGGGTGCTGAAACTGGTGATGGACGGGCGCCGCGCGACCGGCGTATCCATCGACCGGAAAGGCAAGCGCGAGACGATCAAGGCCGGGCGCGAGGTGATCATGGCCGCCGGCAGCTTCGGCACGCCGCAGGTTCTCCTCCTCTCGGGCATCGGCCCGGCGGCGGAACTCCGCGCCAAGGGCATCGGCGTGGTCCACGACCTGCCGGGGGTGGGGCGCAACCTGCAGGAACATCCGGATGTCGCCGCCGTCTATTCCTCGAAGCAGCGCGACGGTTTCGTCATGAATGGCGCTGGCCTGATGAAGATGGCGGGCGCCGGCCTATCCTACATGATGGGGCGGCGCGACAACATGCTGGGCCGCTCCGTCACCCAGGCCGGTGGTTTCATCAAGTCGGATCCGAGCGTCGACGTGCCCGACCTCCAGCTGCATTTCGTGCCCCTCGTCTTCATCGACCATGGCCGCGACACCAAGGCCATGGGCCAGCACGGATTGTCGCTGCACGCCTGCTTCCTGCGGCCCTACAGCCGCGGCAGCGTGACCCTGGCGACGGCCGATCCCTTCGACGATCCGGCGATCGATATCGGCCTTCTGTCCGACGAGCGCGACGTGGATCGCCTGATCAAGGGCGTGAAGCAGTGCCGCCGCATCCTGCGGCAGCAGGCCTTCGCCGCGCATCTCGACCGGGAGCTGATCCCGGGGGTGGAGGTTCGCAGCGATGCCGAACTGGGCGCGGCGGTGCGCCAGCATTGCGAGCACGTCTATCACCCGGTGGGCACGGCGAAGATGGGCAGCGATCCGATGGCCGTCGTCGGCGACGACCTCAAGGTCCACGGCATCGCGGGGCTTCGCGTCGTCGATGCCTCGATCATGCCGACGCTGGTCTCGGGCAATACCAACGCCCCGACCATCATGATCGCGGAAAAGGCCGCCGACCTCATCCTCGGCCGCATCGCCCTGCCGCGGGAAGAGACTCGCAACGTCGCCTGAGGGCCACGCCCGCGCGGGCATGAAAAAGGGGCGGGTCGCCGTGGCGGCCCGCCCCTTCGCGTTTCCGATCAGTGCTGGGCGACGGGCAGATGCACGGTCATCCCCGCGAGGCAGGGCGAGACCTTGATCTGGCAGGCGAGACGCGAGCCCTCGGTCGGATTGGGCGCGAATTCGAGCAGCGAGTTTTCCATGTCGCTCTTCGCCGGCAGGCGCTCCAGCCATTCCGGATCGATGTGGATATGGCAGGTGGCGCAGGCGCAGGCGCCGCCGCAGTCGGCGTCGATGCCGGGGACCATGTTGGCGACGGCGCCTTCCATGATGCTGTGGCCGTCGGCGATCTCGACTTCGTGACGGGTGCCATTGTGTTCGATGAAGGTGATCTTGCTCATGATGTCTCGCTCTCTCAGGCGCGGATACGGACGGGCATGGATTCGTAGCCCTTGACGAAGCAGGAATAGACGCGTTTCGGCTCGTCCATCACTTCGATCGGACGGTCGGGCCAGCGCTTCAGGATTTCCTCCCAGACGATGCGCAGCTGCATTTCGCCGAGGCGGTTGCCGACGCAGCGGTGGATGCCGAAGCCGAAGGACAGGTGCTGGCGCGGGCGGGCGCGGTCGATGATGAAGTCATTCGGCCGCTCGATGGCTTCTTCGTCGCGATTGCCCGAGACGTACCACATGACGACCTTCTCGCCGGCGCGGATGGTCTTGCCGCCCAGCACCGTGTCCATCTTCGCCGTGCGGCGCATATGGGCGAGCGGGGTCTGCCAGCGAATGATTTCCGGCACCATGCTGCTGATCAGGGCCGGGTTCTCGCGCAACTTGCGGTACTGGTCGGGGAACTGGTTCAGGGCCAGCAGGCCGCCGGTGATGGAATTCCGCGTGGTGTCGTTGCCGCCGACGATCAGCAGCAGCAGGTTGCCGAGGAATTCCTCCGGCGACATGTGACGCATGGCGTCGGAATGGGCCATCATCGAGATCAGATCATTGCCCGGCTCGGCATTCACCCGCTCGTTCCACAGGCGGGTGAAATAGGCGCCGCATTCCATCACTTCGGCCATCTTCTGCTCGTGGCTGTCGATGATGCCCGAGCCGGGCGTCGCGGTCGCGACATCCGACCAGCGGGTCAGCTTGCGGCGGTCTTCCCAGGGGAAATCGAACAGGGTCGCCAGCATCTGGGTGGTCAGCTCGATCGAAACCCGCTCGACCCAGTTGAAGGTCTCGTTCACCGGCAGGCCGTCGAGAATCGTGCCCACCCGGCTGCGGATGGTCGATTCGAGCTTGGCCAGATTCTCGGGCGAGACGATGGGGCTGACGGTCTTGCGCTGCTCGTCGTGCTTGGGCGGGTCCATGGCGATGAACATGGGCAGGCCCAGCTTGGCGTTACCATCCTCTATGGTGATGCCGCCGCGCTCCGTGTCCGACGAGAAGATGTCGTGGCTCGTCTCCACCTGCATGATGTCCTTGTATTTGGTCACCGACCAATAGGGACCGAACATGCCGTTGGCGCACCAATGCACCGGGTCTTCCTTGCGCAGGCGCTCGAAGAAGGGCCAGAAACTATAGTCCCGGAAGCGCGCGGGATCGCTGACGTCGATGTCGGCAAGCGGCATCGCGTAAGCATCGGTCACGCTGTCCAGTTTCAAGGCGGCTTCGCTCATTTCAGCACTCCCTGTTACCCGCGAGCGGGCTGTGGACCTTTATTGTCTTGGCGGAAGTTCCGCTGTCGCATCGGGTCCCCGGTGATGCGCGGACCTGATCGATCCTCACTTTCGGGCAAGGCCGGGCCGGCGGCCCCCCCCTCGATCGAGGGGAAATCGGCGGTGGCCCCTGGCTCAGATCAGTTTCATTCCAAATCGGGACGAATCTCGCACCGCCCACCCCATACGGGTGGGGGGCAGGCCCCCCTGATCCGTCGCACCCTCTGGCAACGGCAAGACATCGCACCAAGCGATGCCGCCTAACGACGAGGCGCCGGAGCAACCGGACGCACAGGGAGGAAGAGATGACGCGAACACTCGCGTTGGGGGTCTATTCGCGGGCCCGCCATCACATCACGCCAAGGGCCGCCAGCCCGATGTTCCACCGCTAGTCAGGGGGCTCGTGGGCCAGTGCAAAATTTCAGCTATCGCCTATCGCACGCGATCATGACCAATCGGGGTTTCTCGATCCTGATCATCGCGCTCGTCACCGCCTTCTTCGGCTGGGGCTGCCGCAACGTCGAATTGAAGACGATCTTCTCCGACCTCCTGCCGGCGGATCACCCCTTCGTCGAGACCTTCAAGGATCACCCGAACTTCGGCAATCCGCTGACCATCACCATCATGGTCAAGCGGACCGACGGTGATATCTACAATATCGAGACCCTGCAGAAGATCTGGAACCTGACCCGTGAAGTCGACCTGGCGCCCGCCGTCGACCATGATCAGGTGATCTCGATCTCGACCGAGAAGGTGCGCTACGCCGAGGCGGTGCCCGGCGGCATCGATACCCAGCCGGTCATGGGCGATACCATCCCCTCGACCCAGGCCGATATCGACGAATTTCGTCGCCGCGTCGACATGGCGCCGCTGGCCCGCCGCTTCTATATCTCGGAAGACGGCACCGCGACCCTGATCACCGCGACCTTCATCGAGCGACTGCTCGATTATGGCGCGACCTTCGAATACATGCAGAAGATCGTCGAGGAAGCGCGCGACGATCGCCACGAAGTCCACATGGCGGGTATGCCGGCGCTCACCGGCTGGGTCTACCGCTACCAGCAGCAGATGCTGGGCATTTTCGCCATCACCGGCTTTGCCCTGCTGTTCTGCCTTATCCTCTACATGCGCAATTTCGCCGGCGTCATCACGCCGATTACAACGTCGATCATCGCGGCGATCTGGGGCTTCGGCTTCGTCGGCTGGCTGGGGCTCGCGATCGAGCCGCTGATCATGGTCGTGCCGTTGCTGCTGGTCGCGCGATCGTTCAGTCACAGCGTCCAGTTCACCGAACGCTATTACGAGATCTATCTCCACGTCGGCGACAAGCGGAAGGCCGCTGAAATCGCGCTGTCGGTGATGATGGCGCCGTCCATGCTGGGCATCTTCACCGATGCCGCCGGCCTTTTGCTCATCGCCCTCGCGCCCATTCCGGCGATGGAACGTTTCGCCGTGTTCTGCGGCTGGTGGGCCTCCATGCTGGTGCCGGCCAACGTCTTCCTGTCGCCGCTCATCCTCTCCTTCCTGCCGGCGCCGAAGAACGTGCGCAAGATCACGGGCATGGACGGCGATCACGGCTTCCACGCGGCGCTGAAGCGCTTCCTGGGGCGTGTCGCCACCATTACCTACGGTCGTGCCGCCCGGGTAACCACCGTGGTCTTCCTGATCATCACCGGTGTCTCGGTCTATGAATTCCTGCAGATGCAGGTCGGCAATCCGGTCGAGGGCAGCAACATCCTGTGGGAAGACGGCGAGTTCAACACGGCGGTCGCGGCGATCAATCGCAACTTCCCCGGCGTGAACACGCTGGAAATCGTGCTCGAGGCCAAGAACCCGATCAATCCGAACCGGGTCGCCCGCCAGGCCGAAACCATCGCGACCATGGCCCAGATCCAGTACGCGATCGAACATATGGACCACCCGCCCGAGGCGACCCTGTCCTTCGCCGATTACCTGCCGGAAGCCAACCGCCTGTTCGCTGGCGGCAATCCGAAGTGGGCGCCGCTCGATCCGACCGATGCGGCGACGGGCGCCGCGGTAGGCGCGGTGATGTTCGGCACCAGCCCCAAGGCCTTCCTGCATGTCGCCGACTTCGAGCAGCAGAACGCCACGGTCTCGCTCTGGTACAAGGACAACAAGCAGGAGACGGTCGATCTCGCCCTGGCCCAGGCCCGCAAGGCGGTTGAACTCGTCGGCGTCGACCATCCCGAGTTCACGGTCCGTCTCGCCACCGGCACCATCGCCCTGCAGCAATCGATCAACGACACGGTCGCCCAGTACGAATATGTCATCCTCGGCGCCCTCAACGTCATCATCCTGGTCGGCTGCGCCATCGCCTATCGCTCCATCATGGCGGGCTTCTTCCTGCTGATCCCGGTCAACCTCGCCAATCTCTATCTCGGCGCGGTGATGGTCGAACTCGGCATCGGCCTCGACGTCAACACCCTGCCTATCGCCTCGATCGGCATCGGCGTCGGCATCGACTACGGCATCTACCTGCTCTCGCGCATCTGCGAGGAATATCAGGCGACCAAGCGTTACGACACGGCGATCCGGGCCGCGATCATGACCACCGGCAAGGCCATCCTGTTCACCGCTTCCATCGTCGCGGTCGGCATCCTGCCCTGGTATTTCCTGTCGGACCTGAAGTTCCTCGCCGACATGGGCCTGCTGCTCGTCATGGTCATGACCATCAACATGGTCCTCGCCATCGTCGTGGTGCCGCTGCTGGTCTGGCTGTTCAAGCCGCACTTCGTGACCCGTGACGACCTGCTGGTCGGCGAATCCATCGACCTCAGCCAGTACACCGAAGGCCGCAGCCTCGATCAGGCGGCCTTCGCGAAGTAACCCGAAGCCTAACAAGAAAAACCAACCAGAAAACCCAGTCCGGGAGGAAGAGCAATGCATATCACCAAGTTCGACAAGGGCTACAGCCGCCGTCAGTTCCTGTCCAAGACGGCGCAGACCGGCCTGTCGCTCGGCATGTTGACCGCGCTCTGGCCGGAAATCGCCCGCTCGGGCGACATCACCAAGGTGTACCCGGAGGAGCTGCTCTCGATCGACGCCTACACCAAGGGCAAGATCAAGACCGGCGACATCGTCGACGCCAACAATGTCGACATCGTGAAGGACCTGCTCGATCCCATCGCCTACAAGCAGGTGAAGGAAATGGGGCGCAAGATCCGGATCGTGAAGACGACGACCGATGTCACCCGCATGTTCCCGCACAAGTATCTGGAAGCGACGCTCAGCAACAAGGGCAAGGCCAAGTTCGACGCGACGGGCAATGTCGTGATCGACAATGGCGACCCCTGGATCGGCGGCAGCCCGTTCCCGGACGCCAAGACCGGCCTCGAGGCTTTCGCCAACATCACCCTGTCGTGGGGTCGCCACGACCAGACGCTCTACGCCATCAAGGACTGGGACATCTCGCCGAGCGGCACCGTGTCCTACCAGTATGATTTCTGCTGGTGCGAACAGAACACCACGGGTCTCCTCAGCAATCCCGAAGGCCCCTACTGGCAGGGCAAGAAGGATCGCGCCCGCTATCAGTCGGTGTGGTTCGTCTCGCCGAACGACGTGCGCGGCACCTCGTTCCTGAACGAATGGTATTACGACCAGACCCAGTTCCCGGATCTGTTCGGTTACCTGCCCGCCTTCAAGCGCGAGCGCCGCTTCCCGACCAACCAGCGTTTCGAGCCGCTGGTGCCGGGCATCACCATCTTCCTGTCGGACGCCTGGGCGGCCGGCGATCCCATGCTGACCTGGGGTAACTACAAGGTCATCGAGACCAAGCCGCACCTCGGCGCCGTCTCCGAGAACTGGGCGGGCGACGATCCGAACTGGGAAAAGCCGGCCCATGGCGGCCCGAAGGATCAGACCTTCTGGCTCTCGAACATGGAACTCTGCCCCGAGGTGCTGGTGGTCGAATGCGAGCCGACGGGTTACCCGCGCGCGCCCGTGGGCAAGAAGCGGGTCTATATCGACACCCGCAACATGATGTTCGTCGCCTATCTCACCTACGATCGTCGCGGCGAGATGTGGAAGTCGTTCGAGCCGGCGTTCAGCCTCTACGACACCGGCAAGAACAAGGTGATGGACGGCGACCATGTGCATTGGTCGTGGGGCCATTTCACCTGCCACGACATCCAGTCGAACCGCATGAGCCGCGCGCTGAAGGCCAAGGAAATCACCGGCGGTTACAAGTCCGGCTTCAACCAGGGCGACGGCCTCCACGACCAGTATCTGACCATTCAGGCGATCCGGCGCCTCGGCGCCTGATCCCCGGTCGGAACAGCAGCAAGAAAAGCAACGATGGGCCGGCGGGATCAACCGCCGGCCCGACAGGGCGGAAACAGGGGTAACAGGATATGGGAAGCAGGATCGGGGGCATCGGTATCGGCCTTGTCGCGTCACTCGGCGGTCTGCTGATGGCGGCGGGCGCGGCCATGGCCGGGGCGGGCCCGGCGCTCGACACCGTGCGTCAGGGCACGACTCACGAGGCCATCTACTGTCTGTCCGAGAACGGCAACGAACGCCTGGCGGCGGGCGTGCCCAACTTGCTCTTCACGAGCAGCGATGCCGGCCAGACCTGGCAGCGCGTGACCGAGGTCAACAGCACCAGCGCCTATCTCGGCTGCGCGCTGAAGAATGATGTCGCCCTCGTCGTTGGGCAACAGGGCGTGATGCTGCGGCGGGACGCCAAGGGCTGGGCCAAGATCGATGGCGGCACCGATGCCCGGTTGTTCTCGGTTGATGCCAACGACGCCGGGCGGGCCATCGCGGTCGGCGCCTTTGGCACCATTCTCGTTTCGTCCGATACCGGACGGAGCTGGAAGAAGATCGATTTCGACTGGTCGCGCACCAACGACCAGGGTTTCGAGCCGCATCTCTATTCAGCCAGCATCGCGACCGATGGCACCATGACCGTGGTTGGCGAATTCGAGCTGATCATGCGCTCGAAGGATGGCGGCGCGACCTGGGACGTCACCCATATCGGCACCGCCTCGCTGTTCGACCTGAAGATCGAGAAAAGCGGCACCGGCTATGCCGTCGGCCAGGACGGCAAGGTCCTGCGCACCCGCGACGGCGGCGCGACCTGGGACACGGTCGACAGCGGCAGCAAGGCCAACCTCCTCGGCATCGCCCGGGGCGAGGATGGCAAGACCCTGATCACCGGGATGCGCACCATGCTGGTCGCGACGGACGAGGCCGCCAAGCTGGTTCCGTTGGTGGCGGGCGACGTGGCCACCACCTGGTATCAGCCGGCGATCGCCGCCAAGGGCAGCGGCTGGATCGTCGGCGGTCACACCGGGCGCATCGTCCGCGTCGGCCAGAACTGAAGATCGCGCGTCAGGGACCAGGGGGGAAACCATGTCCAGAAAGAAACAGGCGGGCACCGCCGGCATCATTGCGGGCAGCATCATCGGCGGGGCCTTGTTCGGGCTGGTGGTTCCGGCGCTCGCGATCGATTTCTCCATCTCCGGCTTCATTCGCCAGGAAATGGCGATCAAGTTGAGCGACAAGGAAAACCAGGCCAATAATCACGGCAACCCGTTCAACGGCAAGGATGTCCCGCTCGAGCCGCTCGGCCTCGATCTGTCCACGGTGACCGGCGTGAACAATCTGCTGGGCAGCCTTGGTCTTCCGGGGTTGAGCGATATCACCCAGCCCCTGTTCGGCTCGGCCGCGACCCTGCCGCCGACCGGCCGGCGCGATGTCCGGACCGCGAAGAATGATTTCAATCTCTTCGCCACCCGCATCGAAGTGAACATGGCGGCGGCGATCGACGCGAACTGGAGCGCGCGGCTGACGGTACGCGGCTATTACGACTGGAACACCTATGATGACAACGCCGATGTGAATTACTTCGAGACGCAGATGCGCAGCGGTGGTGGCGGCACCCCGCTCGAATACGCCGAGAAGGATTTCATGATCGACCTGCCGGTGGCAACGGTCGACTACACCAATGGTCCGCTGTTCGTCCGCATGGGCAACCAGCAGATCGCCTGGGGCGAGGCGATCTTCTTCCGCGTCATGGACGTGCCCGCCGGCCTCGACTATCGCCGGCATCTGATCTTCGAGCCGGCGATCGAGGAATATGGCGACAAGCGCGTGCCGGCCCTCGGCATCCGCGCGTCCTATCAGGTAACGTCGGAATGGGAAGTCGAAGGTTTCGTCCAGAAATTCGAGCCGACGCTCTATCCCAATCCCTCGTCGCCCTACAACGTGGTGCCGGACCAGTTCACTGTGCACGAGCGCTACAAGGGCTACGCCGATGACCTGTGGAATGTCGGCGGACGCATTCGCGGTCAGATCGGCAACCTCGGCCTGCAGTTCATCGCCGTCTCGCGTCACAATCCCGACGGCGTCTACCGCTGGACCAAATCGGGCGTGAATCGCGATCTGCCGGTTCTGCCGGGTTCGGGCGCCACCCTGGCCGAGACACCGTTCGAGGTCGATCAGGAGAACGGGGTGAAGAGCCAGGAGGAATGGTACTGGTACGCCAACAGCATCCGGCTCGACGGCACCCACGGTCTCAATGCCGCGGTCGACGATTTCCAGCCGGCGACCGGCGCCCTGACCGCCTATAACGTCGGCGACAGCGATGCCCTGGCGCGCGGCGAACTCGACACGTTCTTCTGGCTGTCGGGCGGCCTGCGCGGTCACCTCGAGCGCGTTTTCCCCTACGAGAATGTCTTCGGCGCCAGCGTGAACTATGTCTTCGACGCGGAGCCCGGCACATTCCTCGAACAGCTGATCGCCCGCCTCGAGGTCACCTATACCCCGGATCGGACCTTCACCAATCCGACCCTCGCCCAGGAGTTCATCAAGGAAGACCAGTGGGCCTTCGCCGCCGTGTTCGAGAAATGGCACCGCTGGAGCGAGGATTTCCCGGCGGCCTACATGGTCATGCAGTTCATGTACAAGAACGGCAGCGACATCTTCGACGTCGGCACCCGCCACCTGTCGGGTTATGACTCGACATCGACGTCGCCGCCGACCGGTGTCGACTATTCGGCGGCGATCGCCTTCGCCGGGTTCCAGCCCTCGCCCTCGCTCGAATGGAAGTTCGAATGGGCGGTGCTTTATGAAATCGACGGCGGCTGGTTCTTCCAGCCGGGCCTGCGCTGGAAACCCAACGACAAGTGGGAGGCGAATATCTACGCCAATATCGTCGTCGCCGAGGAGGATGGCCGGTCCGCCATCGCCTTGGTCGATTACGTCGACGAAGTGGCCCTGCGCGTAACCTATCAGTTCTAGTTCGGTCCCCGGCCCCCCAGCCGGTACTCGGGGAGGAGGAGGAACCTCCACGCCTCCTCCCCTTTTTTTTGAATACGGGGTGAAACACGGCGACTATAAGATTGAAGAAATAAAGGCACCGGCATCAATGCCGGGCACGAAGTCGGGGGGGGAAATCGATGGGGACGAAAAAGCCGCCGTCACTGGTCAGGAGCGCGAAGGCGCGGCCGACACCGTTGCGGCAATGGACCGTGCGGCGGGACGGATTGCTGGCGAGACTGTCGGCGGAAGCATCGGGAATGCAGGCGATCGTGATCGAGGCGCCGCCCGGTTACGGCAAATCGACCGTGATGCGGCAATGGCTGGAGATGCGGACCGAGCAGGGCTGGCGCACGGCCTGGCTGTCGCTCGATGTGCTCGATGACGAGCCGGGGCGCTTCGCCTCGCTCATGATCGGTGCCTTTCCGGGCCTGTGCCGCCAGTCGGTCATTCTCGGGTCGGGCGAATTGCAGGAAATCGAGGATGTGGTCGACCGTCTGCTGTCCCACGACTTCAGCGAGCGTCCGGCCGCGCTCTTCATCGACGATTTCCACGTCGTCACCAATGCCTCTATCCATCGGGCGATCGGACGGCTCGCCGCCCAGGCGCCGGAAGGTCTCCAACTGGTGATGAGCAGTCGCATCGCCCTGCCCATGGCCCTCGCCAAGGCGCGGCTGGCCGGCGCGGTCATGGTGCTGCGCGAATCCGATCTTGCCCTTGACGCCGCGGAGGCGCGGCGTCTGCTCGGCAATATCTGCAAGCGCGAGATCGATCCCGGACAGTCGGAGCGGTTGCGCCATCGCGCCGGCGGCTGGGCCGCCATGCTGCAGATGGCGGGCCTCGCCCTCGAAGCCTCCGAGAGTCCGAGCCTGTTCGTCGACGAATTTTCGGGCACCGACGTCGAGGTGTCGCGCTATCTGTGCGAGGTCACCCTCGACCTGCAGCGGCCCGAGGTGCGGCGCCTGCTGCTCGCGACCTCGCCTCTCGACATGTTCTCGCCGGAACTCTGCACGGCGCTGACCGGGCTGGAGAATGCCCGCGCCCTGCTGGCCGAGATCGAGGATCGCCACCTGCTGCTGATCCCGCTCGATCGTCAGCGGCGCTGGTTCAAGTATCACGCGCTGTTCCGCGAATTCCTGGAATCCCGCCTCGATGTCGACCATCCGGGGGAAAAACAACGCCTGCTCTCCGCGGCCAGCACCTGGTTTCACGGGGTGGGGGAGGTGGAACTGGCGGTCGAACATGCCCTGCGCGCGGACGATCACGAAAAGGCCGCCGCCTTTGCCTCGGACCGGGTGACCGACATCGCCCTGAACCGGGGCGAACATGCGACGGTGCAGCGCTGGATCAGCAACCTGCCGGGCGAAATCATCGACCGTTACCCCTCGCTGAAAATCGGCCTCGCCTGGGCCTTCACCTTCCGACAGCGTCATGCCGAGGCCGGGCGTCTGTTGGCGAGTGTCGAGGCCGATGTCCAGGCCGCCCTCAACCTCGACAAGATCACCGAGGAACAGGCGGCGGAAACCCTGTCCACCTGCGACATGATCCGGGCGATCGCGGCGACGGCCGCCGATCGCTACGCCGTCGCCGGCAAGCTGTTCCGCGCCTTCGACCGCAAGTGGACGCGGACCGGCCTCATGGAACAGGCCTCGATCATCATCGGCAATGCCTATACCGCCCTGGCCCTCGGCCGGCCACGGGAAGCCCGGCGGCTTCTCGAACAGTCGGACGATGTGGTCGTTCGCAGCCGGGCGCCCTACGCCTATGGCTGGAGCTCGATCGTGAAGGCGCGCCTTGCCCTGTTCGAGGGCAAGCTGACCGAGGTGGTGGAGAAATCGACCATCGCTCTCGAAAGCAAGGATGTCGACCTCCGTCCGGTCGGCTTCGTGCGCGAATTGATGTCGGCCTGCCTCGCCGAGGCGCATTACGAGGCGAACCGCCTCGAGGAGGCGCGCCAGGCGATGGACGAGGCCGGCGAGGCGGCCCTTGGCCATGTCACGGTGGAACTGGGCGAAAGCGCCAGCCGGGTGTTGGCGCGGCTGGCCATGGCCTCGGGCCAGGTGGAGGAGGCGCTGTCCATCCTGCGACGTTCGATCGGCCTTGCCCAGCAGGCGGGGCTGCCTCGCCTCGTCGATCTTCTGGGCGGCGAGATGGCGACCTGCCTGATCCGTGCCGGCCGGCTGGAGGAGGCCTTCCTGGTCGATCAGGAAATGGGCCTGTCCCAGCCGACGACCGAGGAATTCGCGGCATCGATGGACATGCGCCAGTTGACCCAGGCGCGCCTGTCCCTGGCGCGGGCGTCCCGCCTGGTGGCGACCCTGTTGAACCGGGTCCGCTCGACCGGGCAGGTCCGGCTGGAAATTTCCACCCTCTGCATCGCGGCCGGGGCCCAGGCCCAGCTGGGCGACGCGGCGGAAAGCCGGCGCCTCGCCACCCAGGCCAAGCTGACGGCGGCCCAGGCCGGTTTCCGCCGGTCGGTCATCGACGAGGATTACCTGCTCAATCCCCTGACCGAGCGCCAGCCGACGCCGACCCCCGATTTCGCCCTGCCGGACGTCGGCGCTGTCGGCGGGCTGAAC
>JAOZVS010000036.1 GCA_025869435.1 Zavarzinia sp. | reverse complement strand
GCCCTTGGCGATGCCATTGCGCGGCGCCGCCTTGGCCCTTGCCAGGGGCACGACCTTGCCCTGATCCTTCAGCTTCTCGCCCGGGAAGATCGCCTCGACCACGGCGCGGCCGGTCACCAGTCCCTGGCCCACGGCGACCTGGAGATCGTCGATCGATTTGTGGCGCAGTGCCTTCGCGGCGGCGTCGAAGGCTTTCTCGCTCGCCTCGTGGCCACCCTGCTGGAACGCCTTGGCGAGGATTTCCTTGCCGAGGGCCAGATATTGGTCGCGCTGCTGGCCACGCAGGAAACGCCTGATGGCCGAGCGCGCATGGCCCGTGACGACGATGTTTTCCCAGTCCGCGCTGGGCGTTTGGGCGCGGGAGCGGACGATTTCGACCTGATCGCCATTCTGCAGCTCGGTACGCAGGGGCTGCAGGCGGCCGTTCACCTTGGCCCCGACGCAGGTATGGCCGACCGAGGTATGAACCGCATAGGCGAAGTCGAGCGGCGTCGCCCCCTTCGGCAGGTCGATCAGATCGCCCTTCGGCGTGAAGCAGAAAACCTGGCCCTGAAACATCTCGAGCTTGGTGTGCTCGAGGAATTCCTCGGGGCTGGAGGCATGTTCCAGAATCTCCAGCAGCTCGCGCAGCCAGCGGTACTGCATCCCGTCGGTCGGGGAAGCCGGCAGGGCGGCGGGCGCCGTGCCGGGCGGCGTCTCCTTGTAGCGCCAGTGGGCGGCGACACCGAGTTCCGCGACCTCATGCATTTCGCGGGTACGGATCTGCACCTCGATCTTCTGGCGCTCCGGCCCGATCACGGTCGAATGCAGGGAACGATAGCCGTTCCGCTTCGGTGTCGAGATGTAATCCTTGAAGCGCCCGTGCACCATCGGATAGGCGGCGTGGATCGCGCCCAGCGTCTTGTAACACTCCGTCGTGTCCGAGACGATGATGCGGAAGGCCATGATGTCCGACAGTTGCTCGAAGGAGATGTTCTTGTTCTCCATCTTGCGCCAGATCGAATAGGGCCGCTTTTCCCGGCCCTGCACCGACGCCTCGATACCCGCCGCCGCCAGCGTTCGGCGCAGCTGTTCCGAGACCTTGGGAATGATGGTTCCGCCCTTGGCCCGCAGGAAGTCGAGCCGGGCGATGATGCCTTCGCGGGCATCGGGGTTGATCTGCGCGAAGGAGAGGTCTTCCAGCTCCTCGCGCATTTCCTGCATCCCGATGCGCTCGGCCAGCGGGGCGTAGATCTCCATCGTCTCGACCGCGATGCGCTTGCGCTTCTCGGGATCCTTGATGAAGTGAAGGGTGCGCATGTTGTGCAGCCGGTCGGCCAGCTTGACCAGCAGCACGCGAATGTCGTTCGACATCGCGACCAGCAGCTTGCGGAAATTCTCGGCCTGGCGCGCCGATTCCGAGGCGGGACGCTCCAGCTTCGAGAGCTTGGTCACGCCGTCGACCAGCTGGGCGACCTTGGAGCCGAACAGTTTCTCGATGTCTTCGTAGGTGGCGACCGTATCCTCGATCGTGTCGTGCAGCAGGGCGGTAACGATGGTGTTACTGTCCAGCTTCATCTCGGTCAGGATGCCGGCGACTTCGAGCGGATGCGAGAAATAGGGATCGCCCGAGGCCCGCTTCTGACTGCCATGGGCCTTCATCGAGAAGACATAGGCGCGGTTCAGCAGATTCTCGTCCGCCTGGGGATCGTAGGCGCGCACGCGCTCGACGAGTTCGTACTGGCGGATCAAGAGCGGTCACCCCGAGTCAGGGCAAAAGGAAGGGAGTCGAGGCAAAAACGGGGCCGTTCCTGAAGGAAACGGCCCCTCGAGGCGGAAGAAGCCGCCTTATTCGTCGCTGTCGTCGCCACCGAGGGCAGCGTCGAGTTCAGCCGCGAGATCGGACATGGAATCGCTGTAGTCTTCGGCGGCGATCTGCTCGAAGGCGATGTCCTGGCCAGCCATCAGGCGGGGCATATCGTCCTCGACCGGCTCGTCCTTCTCGACGTGATGCTGCAGCGTGCCGATGAGGCTGTCGCGCAGGCCGCGCACGGGCACGGTTTCGTCGGCGATCTCGCGCAGGGCGACGACCGGATTCTTGTCGTTGTCGCGGGTGACGGTCAGCGGCGCGCCGGCCGAGATGCCGCGCGCGCGATGACCGGCCAGGAGCACGAGCTCGAAGCGGTTCGGAACCTTGAGAACACAGTCTTCAACGGTGACGCGAGCCATACGCGGCAACTCCCGTTAGTTTTTCAAGCGAACAGTGAACATAGTAATGCCGACAGGGGAAAGCAAGGATTCCCTCAATCCGCCAGGGGCCGGCAGATCTGGCCGGGGTCGAGGCGGTCGATCAGCGCGGCGATCGATTCGCCGCTGACCGGATGCCGCCAGCCGGGCGCGACCTCGGCCAGGGGGCGCAGCACGAAGGCCCGGTCCGCCATGCGGGGATGCGGCAGCACCAGTCCCTCCATCTGGTCGGCGCCGGTCACCAGACCATCGGCGTCCAGAAGATCGAGATCGAGCACCCGCGCCTCCCAGCGCCGCAGCCTGACCCGGCCGAAATCGGCCTCGATGCCATGCAGCCGGGCCAGGATTTCCGCCGGTGGCGCCTTGGCCCGCGCCACCATGACGGCATTCACATACCAGGGCTGGTCGGATACGGGCACGGGCGCGGTCTCCCACAACCGGGAAGCGGCAACGAATTCGAAACATGTCGTGGCTTGAAGTACAGAAATCGCGGCCCGCAAAGTCTCCGCCGCCGGCCGGCCCTTCGAATCCGGGAGATTTGCCCCAAGACCGATGACGATCACGACTATTCCTTTCCGTGGAGAGACATCTGTCCTAACTTGAGATATTAGCAGTTCAGGTTCGGGGCTTTCCCCAGTGGTCCCGGCCACCCGTGGAGATATTTTAGATATGACTTTTTATCCGAACGAGCGGATCGCGCTCTTCATTGATGGCGCCAATCTGTTTTCGGCGGCGCGAAACCTCGGTTTCGACATCGACTACCGGCGCCTGCTCGCCGAATTCGGCAAGCGTGGCCGCCTGACCCGCGCCTACTACTACACGGCGCTCCTTGAAGGCGAGGAATATTCGCCCATCCGTCCGCTGATCGACTGGCTGGACTACAACGGTTACACCGTGGTCACCAAGCCGGCCAAGGAATTCACCGACTCCCAGGGGCGTCGGCGGATCAAGGGCAGCATGGATATCGAGCTGGCCTGTGACATGCTGGATCTCAGCCCGCGCCTCGACCACGCCATCCTGTTCTCGGGCGATGGCGGTTTCCGCCGCCTGGCCGAGGCGGTGCAGGCCCGGGGTGTGCGGGTTTCCGTGGTCTCGACCGTGCGTTCCAGCCCGCCCATGATCGCCGACGAATTGCGCCGCCAGGCCGATCATTTCATGGAACTGACCGACCTCGCGCCGCTGATCATGCGCGACCCGGCCATCCGCGAGCAGGCCCAGCGCGAGCGCGGCGGCCCCGCCATGGAAGACGACGACACGGGCAACGCCCTGCCGCCGGGCCTGATGGGCCGGCGCTGAGCGTCCGCCTATTCGGCCGGCCTTGACTCCACGCTGGCGCGCAGCGGCCGCTCCTCCATGTTCAGCATGAAGCCGCAGCCGCAGACCAGGCAGAAGGCCGCCGCGGCAAAGACATGAGAGAACACGGGGGCGAGTTCCGCCCCCCTGCCCCCCAGGTGCCCGGCCAGCAACTCGACCGGCACCAGCGGCAGCGCGTCGCCAAGCCCGGCGAAAAACAGGGCCGAGAAGCCGGCGACCAGCAGGGCGCTGCCCAGCGAGCGGAAGAAATTCATCGCCCCCGTCGCCGTTCCCATCTCCCCCATCGGCACCGCGTTCTGGATCGAGACGGTGGTGACCGGCAGGACGCAGCCGATACCGATGCCCGCGACCGCCATCAGGGCCAGGATGACCTCGTCCGAGACATCGGCAGGCCAGATCGCCAGGATCGCGATCATCAGGGCCGAAACCGGCAGGCCGATCAGCGACGGCAGCTTGTAGTGCCGCAGTTTCGCCATGGCCCGGCCGGCGATCATGGCGCCGATCGGCACCGTGCCCATGAAGGCGATCAGCATCAGGCCGGACGAGCCGGCGGCATGGCCGCGCATCACCTCGAGATAGATCGGGATGAACATGCACAGGCCGATCATCGAACCCATGGTGAAGAAAGCGGCGGCGATCGCGTTCCGCACCACGGGATTGAGCAGGATCGACACCGGCAGAAACGGCTGATCCGCCGTCGCGATGCGCCAGGCGAAGGCGCACCAGAAAAGCCCCGATGCCCCGAGAAGACCAAGCATCGGCGCCGAGGCCCAGGGAAAGGTGACGCCACCCCAGGTCAGCGCCAGCAGAAGCGAGACCGCGGCCAGCACCATGAGCACGGCCCCCGGCAGGTCGATGCGATGGCGTCGATCGTGACGGGGCAGCCGGCGCAACACCCGGTCGGTCATGACGAGGGCGGCGAGCCCCATCGGCAGGTTGATCCAGAAGATCATCGACCAGTGCAGATGTTCCGACAAAACGCCGCCCAGCACCGGCCCGCCGAAACTGGCGACACTATACATGCCGGCGATATAGGCCTGATAGCGCGCCCGCTCCCGAGGGGCGACGACATCGGCGATGATCGTCTGCGACAGGGAGATCAGGCCGCCGCCGCCCAGCCCCTGCACGCCGCGCATGAGGACCAGAACGAAAATATCGGGCGCCAGCGCGCAACCGAGGGAGCCGGCCACGAAAATGACGATGGCGATCCGCATCATCATCCGCCGGCCGTGGGAATCCGACAGTTTGCCGTAAAGCGGCGTGACCGCCGTCGAGGCCAGCAGATAGGCGGTGATGACCCAGGACAGGGCCGAGACATCGCCAAGGTCGCGGCCGATCGTCGGTATCGCCGTGGCGACGATGGTCTGGTCCAGCGCCCCGAGGAACATGGCCAGCATGATGCCGATGATGATGCGGCGAATGTCGCGGTGACCGAGAGGGGCGCTGTTTTCCATGGCGGCATGGTTATCGGTGCGACACGGTGGCGCAAGCCGTCTTGGCTCATGGCAGCCTTGCTCGCCCAAGGTCTTTATTGCACTGCAACATAGACCTGTGCCAATGTCTCGCCGCCGCATCATGGCGTCTGACGGCGCATCGCCCCTCCAGCACGGCCTTGTGATGCGAGGACAGGGCGCTACTCTCGCCCGGGGCGAACCGCCCGCTCAAATCGATGGAATCACAAATGCTCGACGTCTCCAAGACAACCGAAATCGAGGGGATCGCCGCCGACTACGATCGCGTGGCCCTCGTGTTTCAGGGCGGCGGTGCGCTTGGTGCCTATCAGGCGGGCGTCTATGAAGCGCTGGTCGAACGCGGGGTGGAGCCGAACTGGCTGTCGGGTGTCTCGATCGGCGCGGTCAATGCCGCCATCATCGCCGGCAATCCCCCCGGCCTGCGGCTGGAGCGCCTGCGCGAATTCTGGGAGCTGATCTCCGACCGCAAGATCTGGCTCTACACCCCCGACGGCGACGTCTTCCGGTCCTGGCGCAACCAGTGGAGCTCGGTCGTCACCACGCTGCAGGGCCAGCCGGGCTTTTTCATGCCACGCCAGGTCAATCCCTGGCTGCAGCTGCGCGGGGCCGAAGGCTCGACCAGTTTCTATGACACCAGCCCCTTGCGGGATACATTGCTGCGCCTCGTCGATTTCGACCGGCTGAACAATGATGAGATTTTCTTCTCGGTCGGCGCGGTCAATGTGAAGACCGGCAACTTCCTCTATTTCGACAATCACCGCGACACCATCCTGCCCGAGCATGTGATGGCCTCGGGCGCCCTGCCCCCGGCTTTTCCGGCGGTGAAGGTCGATGGCGAATATTACTGGGACGGCGGCATCGTCTCGAACACGCCCCTCCTCTATCTGCTCAGCCAGAAGGAACAGCTCTCGACTCTCGCCTTCCAGGTCGACCTGTTCAGCGCCAACGGCGCCCTGCCCCGCGACATGCGCGACGTGATGGCCCGGCAGAAGGACATCACCTATTCGAGCCGCACCCGCTTCACCACCGACACCTACCGCCGCAACCACGATTTCCGCCTGCGGGTGGCCAAATCCCTGTCCAAGGTGCCGGCCCATCTCCTCGACGAGGAAGACCGCGCCCTCCTGGCCGAAGTCTCGCAGATCCCGCCCGTCAACATCGCCCATCTGATCTACCAGCAGAAGGTCTACGAGGGCGACGCCAAGGATTTCGAATTCTCCCGCACCTCGATGCTGGAACATTGGCGCTCGGGCTATGACGATACCCGCCGCACCCTGTCCCGGCCCGACTGGCTGCGGAAGCCCGACCAGGGCGAAGGCGTGATCGTCCACGACCTGCACCGCGACTTCGACCGCTAGGCCCTTTCCCGTCGCGTCATCCCGGCCTTCGCCGGAGCGACGCTGAAAGAAACCGGCTCAGAGCTTCGGCCGCAGCAGGAACTCGCGGCCGATCTTCACCGAATCCCGCTCGCCATAGCGGATGATGTCGGCCGTCGCATAGGTCTCGGGCCAGTCCGCCGGCAGGAACGAGCCGGTGCCGACGACATCGATCGGTGCCTTCACGCTGGCCATCACCTTGCATTTCGCCGGTCCGAAGCCCGAAGACGCGACGATCTTCACGGCGGGGAAGCCCGCCGCGTCCAGCACCTCGCGCAGGCGGAAGATGGCGGCGGCGGAGACCCCGGTGCCGACCAGCCATTTCAGCTCTTCCTCCGTCCGGTACTGGCGGAAGGATTGGGGCGCGTGACGCTCCAGCACCCCATAGGATACCTGCGGGTCGAGCCCTTCGAGGAAGCGCCCGCCATGGGTATCGAGCCGGACCGAGAGCCGGCCCGCCGCCGCCATCTCGGGAAAGCGCCGGCAGACCTCCAGCGTATCCGTCACCTCCCGGCCGTAATAGTCGGGCAGGATGGTCAGCGGCGTGTCGGGAAAAGTCTCGACGAAATATTCCGCCGCCCGCAGGGTCGAGCCGGCATAGCCGATCAGGGCATGGGGCATGGTGCCGAGGCCGGCGGCCGCACCGAAGAATCCGGCCGTCGCATCATTGGCGCCGCCGATGAATCCCTTCGCCCCGACGTCGCGCTTTGCTGCGGCCGAACCGACCGAGGCGGCATAGGCCATCAGGGCCATCATTTCCGGCCCCGTGGTATGCCTCGCCTCCATGGCGAGGAAGGCGACATAGGGCAATTCGCAGGCCATGGCATAGGCATTGAAGGCGGCGACACAGGCCGCGCCCAGCTTCTGCAGGTACAGGGTCTCGAGCTCCACGAGATGGCGGAAACTGCCGGTGAGATAGAACAACGGCTCCCCCGCCCCCACCCGGTCGCCCTCGGCGAAACGCGGCTCGATGGCGAAAGTCACCCCGCGCGCCTTGGCGATATCGCCCAGCCAGTCGATCGCCGGCTTGCAGGCGAAGAGCACGGGCCGGCGCATGAAGACGGCATAGGTCACGTCGATATCGCCGAAACGCTCGACGATGCGCCGCGTCCGCGTGAAATAGGAATCGGTCAGCGCCGTGATCTCGGCCGGATCGAGCGAAGGCGGCGGCAGCGGCGAGGATGTGGACATGGAGACTCCGGCGGATCAGGACCGCCAGCTTAGACAGAGGCGGCGCCGCGCGCCAAGATCGCGCCCGCCTCGCGGCGTCAGTGTCAGCCAAAGAAAAACGGCGCCCCGATTGCCCGGAGCGCCGCTTCCTGGTGATCCGCCCGATTACGCCGCGTAGCGCTTCAGGTGGAAATCGGTGTTACCGAACAGGGTCTCGATCATGGTCAGGCGCTTGAAGTAATGGCCGACGTTGAGTTCGTCGGTCATGCCCATGCCGCCGTGGAGCTGGACCGCCTGCTGGCCGATGAAGCGGGCCGATTTGCCGATCTGCACCTTGGCGGCGGAGACGGCGCGGCGGCGTTCCTCGGGCGCGGCGTCCAGCTTCAGGTTGGCCATGATCGCCATGGACTTGGCCTGTTCATAGGCCATGTACATGTCGACCAGCCGGTGCTGGATGACCTGGAACCGGCCGATCGGCTGGCCGAACTGCACGCGGGTGCGGGCATATTCGAGGGTCGCCTTGTGCAGCGTCTCCATGGCGCCGACCGCCTCGGCGCAGATCGCCGCCGTCGCCTCGTCGATCACGCGATCAAGAAGGGCGAAGCCCTCGCCCACCGCGCCGACGACATCGGCTTCGCCGACCGCGACACCGTCGAGGATGATTTCCGAGGCGCGCAACCCGTCGACCGTCGGATAGTCCTGGCGCGAGACCCCGGCGGCACCGGCATCGATCACGAACAGGGTGATGCCCGCCTGATCGCGCTGGCCGCCAGAGGTGCGCGCCGAGACGATCAGCTTGTCCGCCATCGGGCCATGCAGGACGACCGACTTGCGGCCCTTGAGGACCCAGCCGCCCGAAGTTTTCTCCGCCGTCGTCGAGACGTCGGCGAGGTTGAAGCGCGAGGTCGGCTCGGCGTAACCGACGGCGGCGAGCAGCGTGCCGGCCATCAGCTCGGGCAGGATGGTTTCCTTCTGCCCCGCGTTGCCGCCAAGGCGCAGCAACCCGCCAGCGAGCACGACGGTCGAGAGATAGGGCTCGACCACGAGGCCGCGGCCGAAACATTCCATGATGATCATGGTCTCGACCGCGGTGCCGCCGAGGCCGCCATCCTCTTCCGAGAAGGGCACGGCCAGCCAGCCGAGTTCGCCGAACTTCTGCCACAGGTCGCGGCGGAAGCCGTCCTCCGACTTCAGGATGGCGCGGCGGGTGTCGAAGCCGTAGTCGTCCTGGATGAAACGCTCGACGCTGTCGATGAGCAGCTTCTGCTCGTCACTGTAATTGAAATCCATGACCGTTCCCGCCCCTTAAAGACCCAGCACCATCTTGGCGATGATGTTCTTCTGAATTTCGTTCGACCCGCCGTAGATAGAGGTCTTGCGCATGTTGAAATAGCTCGGCGCGGCGAAGGCCGTGGCCGCCGGGCCGATGATCGGCTCGTTGGCGCCGTCCATGGCGCGGCGGTTGAAGGCGAAGGCGTAATAGCCAGCCGCCTCGACCGCGAGTTCCGTGATCGCCTGCTGGATTTCCGTGCCCTTGATCTTGAGGATCGAGGATTCGGGGCCGGGGCCCTTGCCCTGGCTTTCCCGGGCGAGGGTGCGCAGCTCGGTATATTCGAGGGCGGTCAGGTCGATTTCGAGTTCCGCCAGCTTGCGGCGGTAATCCGGATCCTCGATCAGCGGGCCGCCATCGGCGAGTTCGGTGTTGGCGATCTGCTTCAGTTTGGCGATGCCGCGCTTGGAGCGCGCCACGGCGGCGATGCCCGAGCGTTCGTGACCGAGCAGGAACTTGGCGTAGGTCCAGCCCTGGCCTTCCTGGCCGATCAGATTCTCGACCGGCACCTCGACATTGTCGAAGAAGCATTCGTTCACTTCATGACCGCCGTCCAGGGTGATGATCGGACGGACGGTGACGCCGGGCGACTTCATGTCGAACAGCAGGAACGAGATGCCTTCCTGCTGCTTCACGGTCGAATCCGTGCGCACCAGACAGAAGATCCAATCGGCCCATTGGGCCATGGTGGTCCAGGTCTTGGAACCATTGACGATATATTTGTCGCCCTGACGCACCGCCTTGGTCTTCAGCGAGGCGAGGTCGGAGCCCGAGCCCGGCTCTGAATAGCCCTGGCACCACCAGACATCGGACGAGAGAATACCGGGCAAGAAGCGCTTCTTCTGCTCCTCGGTGGCGAAGGTGTAGATCACCGGCCCGACCATGCTGAGGCCGAAGGGAATGATGCCGGGGGTATTGGCCGCGCCCAGCTCTTCCTGGAAGATATATTTCTGGGTCGCTGTCCAGCCGGTGCCGCCGTATTCCTTCGGCCAGGCGGGGGCGACCCAGCCCTTCTCGAACAGGATCTTCTGCCAGCGGACGAAATCCTCCTTGTGAGGTTCGAGGCCGGCGTCGAAACGCGCCTTGATATCCGCCGGGTAATTCTCGGCGATGAAACTGCGGACCTCGCGCTGGAACGCCAGGTCTTCCGCACTGAACGAAAGATCCATTTTACTCTCCTCACCCGTCTTTGCCGTTATCGAGCCGGCACCGGTTGAAGGGCATGATAGCGGCGGAAATGGTGCGATCAAGGCGCCATCGCTTGACGCTACGGCACGCTGCGAGAACGCGGGCCGATCACCCGATCCGACCTTCGGAATCGGCAAGACGTCGCTGCTCTGATAGAGAGGAGCGATCATGTCCAAGCGATTTTTCGCGCCGGCCGACGGCGATCCCCCCTCCCCCTGCATCAAGGTCTGCAAGATGGATCCGGTCAGCCGGCTGTGCACCGGCTGCTGGCGCACGATCGAGGAGATCGGCGCCTGGGGCTTCATGGATGGCGACGAGAAACGCGCCGTGCTGGCGGAACTGCCGGGTCGGCGCCCGGCGCGGCGGCGGGGACGGTAAAGGGCGCAGCATCACCGTCTGAAGATTCCGGCCTTCGCCGGAATGACGACAAAAGAAACACACTCGTCATTCCGGCGAAGGCCGGAATCTCGTGACCGTAAGGGCGCCCTCAGGCGCTGCGAAGGGCCGCGTCCGGCTGCGCGAAGCGGCCGATCCAGTCGAGCTCGGCACGCAGGCGCACCACCTCGCCGACGACGATCATGGCCGGGGCGCCGATGGCTTCGCGCTCGATCAGGGTGCCGGCTTCGGCGATCGTGGTTTCCCACACCTTCTGGTCGGGCAAGGTCGCATTGGTGATGATGGCGACGGGCTGGCCCGCCGGGCGGCCGGCGGCGATCAGCCGTTCGGCGATCAACGCGAAATGGCGAACGCCCATGTAGATGACAAGGACCGGGGCACCGCGTGAAATCGCGTCCCAGTCCAGATTATCCGGCACCGCGCCGCCGGCGTCATGGCCCGTGAGGAAGGTGACGGCCGAATTCACGTCGCGATGCGTCGCCGGCACGCCGCCATAGGCAATGCCGCCGATGCCGGCGGTGACGCCCGGCAGGACCCGGAACGGAATACCGGCGCGGGACAGCGCCAGCGCCTCTTCCCCGCCGCGGCCGAACATGAAGGGATCACCACCCTTGAGCCGCAGCACCCGCTTGCCCGACCGGGCAAGCTGGATCAGCCGCGCCGTGATATCCGCCTGGCGGCAGGACGGCCGCCCGCCCCGCTTGCCGGCATATTCAAGGAGCGCGCCCGGCCGGGCAAAGCGCAGGATCTCCCCGCCCACCAGCGCGTCATGCACGACGACATCGGCCTGGCCCAGCGCGCTGTGCACGCCGAGGGTCAGCAGCGACGGATCGCCGGGGCCGGCGCCAGCGAGCCAGACCCAACCGGGCTGGAACACGGGCAGGAAGTCATGATCGGACAAGATGGGGTCTCCGGCACGGGGCTGCACCGTGCCGGAGACAATCTGCATCCATCGCCCGCTTCACGCAAGCCTATACATCAATAAAATGTCGAATACGATATTCAACAGATCAAACTGCGAATTTGCGCAGCCGGGCCGACAGCATGTCGAGCAGCGAGACGGCGACGATGATGATCACCATGATCGCGGCGGCGGTCGGGTAGTTGAAGCTGCGCAATTCCTCGTGCAGCACCATGCCGATGCCGCCGGCCCCGACGATGCCGAGCACCGCGGCCGAGCGCACGTTGGATTCGAAGCGGTAGAGCGCATAGGACACCCAGAGCGGTGTCACCTGGGGCACGATGCCATAGACGATTTCCTCGAGGCTGGTCGCCCCCGTCGCCCTTATGCCTTCGACCGGGCGATGGTCGATCGCCTCCACCGCCTCGGAAAACAGCTTGGCCAGGATGCCGGTGGTATGCACGAAAAGCGCGAGTACCCCGGCGAAGGGGCCAAGGCCGACGGCGACGACGAACAGCAGGGCGAAGACGATCTCGTTGATAGCGCGCAGCGAATCCATCAGGCGCCGGGTCGGCTGAACGATCCACCAGGGCGCGACATTGGCGGAACACATGAGGCCGAAAGGCACGGCGAAAATGACGGCAAGGAAAGTGCCCCAGATCGCGATCTGGACCGTCTCCCACATCTCGCTGGCATAGAACAGCCAATCGGTGCGGCGCATGAACAGCAGGAAATCCTTGGGCACGAAATCGGCGCCAAGGGTCGCGATATTCTCGCGGTTCGCCCAGAGCTTGCCGAAGTCTATTCCCGCCCCACCATAGGACAACGCCAGCAATCCGATCAGGGCGGCCCAGCCGACGAGCGAATAGAGCCGCTTGCGTGCCTCGACATCCGCGCGGGCGGCGAGTTCCGGCGACAAGGGGGTGCTGGAGGTCATGGACATGGCCGGCCCTTCGACAAAGAAAAGGCGATGCCGGCGTGAACCGGCACCGCCTCGATCGCGTGATCAGTTGGTCTTCGCCTTGGCTTCCAGGGCCTTCAGCTTCGCTTCGATCTCGGCGACCTGCTTGGCCTTGTCGTCGGCGCTCAGGGACTCGTCGGCCATGATCTTGAGCTTCTTCTTGAAGAGGTCGAGCTGGCGGATCGGGATCAGCTGATCGTCATTCGAAGCGCGGAAGTTCGTCCACTGCAGACCGGCCAGGACGGCTTTCTCGGCGGCGACCTGCTCGGCGGTGAAGCCCGCGCGCTCGGTGCCATAGCCGAGGAAAAAGCCCTTCAGCTTGGCCTTGTCGGCGTCCGACAGATCCTTGCGCCAGACGAGCGGGTCCGACGGGATGATCGGCGAGGTCCAGATGACCTTGATCTTGTCCAGGGCTTCCGGCTTCGTCACCTTCAGACGGGCGAGATTTTCGGAATTGTTGGTGGCGACATCGACCTGCTTGTTGGCGACGGCGAGGGCATTGGCCTCGTGACCGGCGTTCAGCACGGTCTTGAACCAGGACTTCGGGTCGATGTTGTTCAGCGCGAAGACATAATAGCCGGGAACGAGGTTGCCCGAGGTCGAGTTCGGATCACCGTTGCCGAACACCAGGTCCTTGCCGCCATGCTTCAGCAGGTCTTCGAGGCTGTTCAGGCCGCTGTCGGACGGCACGATCAGGTGGCTGTAGTAGCCGGCCGAGCCATCGGCGGCGACGGTCTGGACGAAGATTTCGCCATTGGCGCGATCAACCGCTTCCATGGCCGACTTGTTGCCGTACCAGGCCAGATCGACCTGCTTGAAGCGCATCCCCTCGATGATGCCGGCATAGTCGGGAGCGAAGAAGGCCTTCACCTCGAAGCCGGTCTGCTTGGCCATGTCGGCCAGGAACGGATCCCAGATGGTCTTCAGGTTCGACGAGGATTCCGTCGAGATGATGCCGAAATTCAGCACTTCGGCTGCGTTCGCCTTGGCCGTCACGCCGAGCGCGGCGCCCAGCATGGCGATGGCGGCGATGGTCTTCTTGAACATGTCCCGCTTCCTTGTGGTTGGGGGAGGGTTACGACAGTCCAGCCGCGAGTTTGGCCTCGAGGCTGTCGGCGTCTTCTTCGAGCGAGGTGCCCCAGAGCGCGGCGACGGCTTCCCGGTCGCCGGCATAAAGCTCGGACAGGAGCTGGGGCGTGAGCGCGGCGGAGGGGCCGTCGTAAACGACCCGCCCCTTCCGCAGGGCGACGGTACGCGGGCAATATTTCACCGCGTAATCGACCTGATGCAGGGTGACGACGACGGTGATGCCGTCCTCGGCGTTGATCCGCTGCAGGATTTCCATGACGTTGCGCGACGAAGCGGGATCGAGCGAGGCGATGGGCTCGTCCGCCATCAGGACGGGCGCCTTCTGGACGAGGGCGCGGGCGATGGCGACCCGCTGCTGCTGGCCACCCGACAGGTCCCCCGCCCGCTCGAACGCCCAGTCGGCGACGCCGACGCGCGCCAGCGCGGCGAAGGCAAGCTCGACATCCTCGCGCGGGAACCACTTGAGCAGGGTCCGCCAGTGCGGCAACCGGCCCAGGGCGCCGACCAGCGTGTTGGTCAGCACATTCATGCGATTGACGAGGCCGAACTGCTGGAACACGAAGCCGATGCCGGCCCGGATCGCGCGGATATCGCGATCGACGCGGCCGTTGGCCTGCACGGCCCGGCCGTTGACGGTGATGGTGCCGCTGGCGGTCGCGTGACGGTCGCCGGCGACAAGGCCGCCGATGTGACGCATCAGGGTCGATTTGCCGGAGCCGGACGCGCCGATCAGCGCCACCATTTCACCCGGTGCGACGACGAGATCCACGCCGTCGAGCGCCTTGCGCCCGCCGCCGAATGTCTTCGTCAGGCCCCGCACCTCGATCGCCGCTACCATTCATGACCCCGTCACTCTGACAGGGCTGTCGATAGCAGTGGGCGATGACCCGGAGTTTGCGTTTCGGTGAAGCTTCTGTGTCAGCGCCCACGGGCGATCAGGGTCTGACGGTGCAGGATGTAGAGACCGCTGCCGATGACGAGCAGGGCCCCGCCCCAGGTCGATGCCGCCGGCAGGTCGCCCCAGACGAGGAAACCAACCAGCGCCGCCCAGACGATACCGGTATATTCGAAGGGCGAAGCGACCGACACCGGCGCCAGCCGGAAGGCATTGGTCATGGCCAATTGGGCGATGCCGCCGATCAGGCCGATGCCGATCTGGCCGATCCAGTCGATGGCCGAGACCGGCGTCACCCAGAAGAACGGCAGGGCGATGCCGGCGACGAGGCTCGAAAAGACCCCGAAATAGAAAACGATAGTGACCGAGGATTCGGTCCGCGACAGCAGCCGGATGGTCACGCCGACGAGGGCATAGGTGAAGGCACCCAGCACCGGCAGCAGGGCGAAAACGGTGAAGAGACCGCCGCCCGGCCGGACGATGACGAGGACGCCCATGAAGCCGACCCCGATCGCGCACCAGCGCCGCCAGCCGACATGTTCGCGCAGGAAAGGCACCGACAGCGCGGTCATGAACAGCGGGCTGACGAAGGAAATGGCGATGGCGTCGGCGAGCGCGAGATAGCGGTACGACATGAAGAAGGCGAAGAGCGACAGGCAGCCGATCATGCTGCGCACGAAATGCAGGCCCGGCCTCCTGGTCTTCAACTGGGCGATGATCCCCCTGCCCCGCAGCAGGAAGGGCAGCAGCACCAGCGTGCCGAAGACCGCGCGGAAGAAGATGATCTGTACGACGGAATAGGATTCGGACTGCCATTTGGCCATGGCATCCATGCCGACGAACATGAAGACGGCGAAGACCATCCACAGGATGCCGGCGATGGACTCGCGGGCATCCGATTGCGCCTTCAGGGCTTCGGTCGAGGGGGGCGCCAGGGTCATTGTTCTCGGTCTTTGCTTCGCCGCCGCCACAGTGACGAAGCCCCCGCCGCCACGCAATCGGCGGCGGCGCATGGCGGCCTTGCGCGGGCTTTGATCGGTTGCCTTCTCGTCGCGAGGTTCCGGCCTGCGCCGGAACGACGAGTTCAACAAGCCGGGGGCGC
>JAOZVS010000035.1 GCA_025869435.1 Zavarzinia sp. | reverse complement strand
TTTATTACGAAGTGCTGGAGCTGCTGGAGGCCCTGACCAAGCGCGGCCAGGTGGTCGGCATCGATCTCGTCGAGGTCGCGCCCGACTATGATCACACGGGCGGCACGGCGATCCTCGCCGCCCAATTGCTGATGAATGTGATCGGCCGGGTATTGCATCACCGAAGGTGATCGCGGGACATGACGGCGGCGCCGCCATCCGTTGGAGCATCGGCGGAATGAGCGTCATTCCGCCGATGCTCCAACCTTTTGATTTGACGCATCTTCGGACGGCGAACCAGATTCCACTTCGCCTGAAGATGCTCTAATTTGCCGTCCATGAATGTGGACAATATCGACCTGCGTCTGCTGCGCGTCTTTCACGCCCTGGCCGAACACGGCGGTTTCGCCGGCGCGCAGGCCGAACTGGGCCTGACGCCGTCCACCCTGTCGATCCATCTGTCGAACCTCGAACAGCGCCTCGGCATGGTGCTGTGCGAGCGCGGGCGCGGCGGCTTCCGTCTGACCGAGAAGGGCGAGCATGTCCATGTCGCGACCAAGCGCATGTTCGCCGCCCTCGAGGATTTCCGGGCCGAGACGGCGGCGCTGCGCGGCATGTTGATGGGCGAACTGGCCATTGGCCTTGCCGATTCGACGGTGACCGATCCCCGCTCGCCCATATCCGCCGCCATCCGGCGCTTCGAGTCGCGGCAGAACGACGTGCATCTGCGCCTGACCGTCGACCGGCCGGCTGGCCTCAACCATGCCCTGCTCGACGGACGGCTGAACCTCGCCGTCGGCATTTTTCCCCATCATGTCACCGGCGTCGATTACGAGACGCTCTATACCGAGCGCAGCCTGCTTTATTGCGGCGCCGGGCATGATTTCTTCGGCTGCGGCGGGATCGAGGCGGAGGAGGTCGGACGAGCGCGCTTCGTCGGCCGGGCCTACAGCATCGAGCGGGATCTCGACGCCATCGGCGGCGCCAACCACAAGGCCAGCGTCGAGAACATGGAGGCCGAGGCCCACCTGATCCTGTCGGGCTGTTACCTCGGTTTCCTGCCCGAACATTTCGCCGCCGGTTTCATCGCCGCCGGCCGGATGCAGGCGGTCGCGCCCGAGCGTTATGCGCTTGTGTCCGACGTCGCCCTGGCCATGCCCTCGGCCGGCAAGCCCAACGCGGTCGTCCGCCTGTTCCGCGACGAGCTTCGCAAGGCCAACGCGGAAGCGTGAACGCCTTTTCCATCCCGACCGTCATTCCGGCGAAGGCCGGAATCTAGACCAGGACAGGGCGCCCCTCTCGTCACGAGACTCCTGTGTGTCGAAGATATGCGAGATTGGTGTGCGGGCGGTAGATCGTGAGACTCCCGGTCCACAGGTAGACCGAAGGCCGGCTTGATCACCGCCCGCGGGTGTCACCCACCCATCCTGAACAGTTGATCGAGGCTGTTTCCCGCAGACCTCGCAGCACAGGGACAGGCGCCATGATCATAACCCCTGGCTTCGTCGGAATCGACGTCTCCAAGCATCATCTCGATATCTTCGATGCCCGTATCGGCAAACCCGAGCGCATCGACAATTCGCCCGAAGCCCTCGCCGCCCGCATCGCCCCATGGCGTGAGGCCGAGATCTTCGTCCTCTTCGAGGCGACCGGCCGCTACGACCACGCCCTCGCCCGAGCCCTCGCCGAGGCCGGCATCCCCTTCGCACGGGTCAACCCCGCACGGGCCCGCAACTTCGCCCGCGCCGCCGGCTTCCTCGCCAAGACCGACGCCGTCGACGCCCGAATGCTCGCCGCCATGGCCATGTCCCTGCGCCCGGCTCCAACGCCCAGCCTGTCCCCAGACCGCGAACGCCTGAACGCCTTGCATCGCCGCCGCGACCAGCTCGTCGAGACCCGCAAAGGCGAGAAGATCCGCGCCAAGGACACCGTCTGCGGCGAGGTCGACACAAGCATCGCCCATCACATCGCCTGGCTCGACCGCGCCATCGAAGACCTCGACCAGCTCATCGACAGCCTCCTCGCCAAAAGCGACGAACTCCGCCCCCTCGCCAGACGGCTGCGCTCCATCCCCGGTATCGGACCCGTCGCCGCAACCGTCCTCCTCGGCCTCGTGCCCGAACTCGGCACGCGCTCCCCGAAAACCGTCGCCGCCCTTGCGGGCCTCGCCCCCATCAACGCCGACAGCGGACAGAAGCGTGGCGCACGCATCATCCGGGGCGGCCGAAAACGCGTCCGCGACGCCCTCTATATGGCCGCCATCGCCGCCATCCGCTGCACTCCACGCTTCAGGGCCTTCTACGAAGACCTCAGAGCTCGCGGCAAACCCTTCAAGCTCGCCATCATCGCCATCGCCAGAAAACTCATCGTCACCGCAAACGCATGCATCAGGGACCAGAAAGACTTCATCGCCTGACCACATTCGACACAGTTGCCGGCCTTCGCCGGAGTGACGAGGGGGGGGGTGATTGCTCGCCCCCTCAGCCCGCGGTGAACTGCCGGTTCACGGCGCCGAGGATGGCCATGGCGGTTTCGACCGCCGTCTCGACCGGCGCGGCATAGCCGGAGCGGACCCAGCCCAGCGCGATCTGGACGACGGCGCCGACCAGGCCGTCGGCGAAAAGTTCGAGGTCGAGGCCGAGGTTTCGGGCCTTCTCCGTCGCCTCGGGGGCGAAGCGCAGCACGGCGAAGGAGGCGGCGCGGATCGTGTCCCAATAGATGCGGTCGATCGCCGGGCTGACGCCGAGGATTTCCACGAGGAAGACCCGCGCCTCGTTCGGATTGTCGCGCAGCAGGGCGTAATAGGTCGTCAGCGTCGTGCGGGCGACGGTGCCCATGTCGTGGCTCGGCAGGGCCGTGATCGCGGCGGTGATCTCGCCGGTCAGCCGCTCCATCACCGCGAGATAGGCGGCGGCTAGCAAGGCCTCGCCATTCTCGAAACTCTCGTAGAAATAACGCTCGGTCAGGCCGGCTTCGGCGCAGATCGCCTTCACCGTCGCGCCGTGATAGCCGATGGCGCCGTAAACCTTCATCGCGGCATCGAGCAGCTTCTGCCGCCGCTCGGCCCGTCGTTCCTCGTTGCTCGCGCCCTTGTAGGTGCGGCGCCGGTCCGTGATCGCATCCATGAAATGGATATTGACATCGGTCATTGTCAGATGCAATGTCGATCTTGACATGAGGCGTTGTCAGATACGCGCCCGCCGGAGGAGAACACGATGACCGCAGCCCTGCGCCACCCGCTGGAAACCAAGCCCGACCATGACGTCGCCATCATCGGCACCGGTTTTTCCGGCATCGGCATGGCCATCGCGATGAAGAAGGCGGGCATGTCGGATTTCGTCGTCCTCGAGAAGGCGGACAAGGTCGGCGGCACCTGGCGCGACAATCACTATCCGGGCTGCGCCTGCGACGTGCAGAGCCACCTCTATTCCTACTCGTTCGAGCCCAATCCCGACTGGTCGCGCATGTATTCGCCACAGCCGGAAATCCGCGCCTATATCGAGCGGACGGCGCAGAAATACGGCGTGACGCCGCATATCCGCTATGGCGTGACCCTGACCGGCGCCCATTTCGACGAGGACGCAGGGCTGTGGCGCCTGACGACGGCGGACGGCAAGACGATCACGGCGCGGGCCGTGGTTTCCGGCATGGGCGCCCTGTCGATCCCGGCCTATCCCAACATCAAGGGCCGCGAGACATTCAAGGGCAAGACCTTCCATTCGCAGAACTGGGATCATGGCTATGACCTGAAGGGCAAGCGGGTCGCGGTGATCGGCACCGGCGCCAGCGCCATCCAGTTCGTGCCGGCGATCGCGCCCCATGCCGGCAAGATTTCCCTGTTCCAGCGTACCGCCCCCTGGGTGATGCCGAAGCCCGATCGCGCCATCGGCACGCTGGAGCGCGCCGCCAACCGCTATATCCCCGGCTTCCAGCGCGCCTTCCGCGAAGCGATCTACTGGTATCTCGAAGCCCGGGTCTTCGGCTTCGTCGTGAAGCCGAGCCTGATGACCAAGATGGAAGGCCTCGCCCGGCGCTATATCGCCAAGCAGATCAAGGACCCGGTGCTGCGCGCCAAGGTGACGCCGGATTACACCATCGGCTGCAAGCGCGTGCTGCTGTCCAACGACTATTATCAGGCGCTGGCCCGGCCCAATGTCGACGTGATCACGACCGGCATCCGCGAGATCACCGAAACCGGCGTCGTGACCGAGGATGGCCGGCTGCACGAGGTCGACGCCATCATCTATGGCACCGGCTTCAAGGCGACCGACATGCTCTCGGGCTTCTCGATCACCGGCCTCGAGGGCGAGGACCTGAACAAGCGCTGGAAGGAGACGGGGGCGCAGGCCTATCTCGGCACCACGGTGGCGGGCTTCCCCAATCTCTATTTCCTGATGGGGCCGAACACCGGCCTCGGCCATTCCTCGATGGTCTACATGATCGAAAGCCAGATCCATTATGTGATGGAGGCGCTGAAGCTGATGAAGGCCAGGGGTTACAATCACCTCGACGTGAAGCCCGAGGTTCAGGCCGCCTTCAACAAGACCCTGACGGGCAAGCTGGATGGCACGGTGTGGAACAATGGCGGCTGCCTGTCGTGGTATCGCGACGAGCAGGGCCGCAATGTCACCCTGTGGCCGGACTTCACCTTCCGTTTCGGCCAGGCCACGGCGAAGCTGAATCCGGCCGACTATGAGGCGACACCGGTGACGGCTCTCGCCGCCCGGCGCGAGGCGGCGGCCCGGGTCGCGGCCGAATAGCGACGGTCGCCCCTTGAAATTCCTTGCCGGCGGGGCAAGCTAATCCGCGCTATGTTGCGTGACCTTGCCCCGCCCCATGACCCTGACTGACCGCGATTCGCTCGAAGGCATCGAGCGCTGGCGTGCATTGCTGACCGCCATGAACCGGCGGGAAGCCTGGCACCGCCGCGTCACGGCCGCCGTGGTGGGGGGGCTGTGGCTGCTTTACGGTTTCGGCGTCGTGCTGACCGTCGATGCCAGCACGGGGGTCGGTGCCTTTCTGGGCGCGGCCGGGCTTCTGGTCGGGTTGATGCCGGCGATGCTGCTGACCGGCGGCCTGATGCTGTCCCGGAAATGGCTGGCGCGGCGCTCGGCGCTGAACCTGCTCGGTCCGCGGCGGACCCCGGCGCGGGATGCTTTCGAGCCCCAATTGCCGGTGATCCAGGCCCTGGTGACCGACATGGATCGCCTGAATTTCGAGACCGACGAGCGGCGCCGGCTGGAGAGCCGTTTCGATCGTCTGGCGGGCGTGCTCGCCGCGCTGCAGCATCTCGGCACCGACAGCGATCGCGCCCATGCCCGGGATCTGGCGGCGCAGGTGCCCGGCACTTTACGCGAAATGACGGAAATCCGCCGCCGTGCCCTTGGCCGGAACATTGCCGGCGGCCTGCCGGCCGGCGTCTCCCCCGGGTTGCTCAGTGGCGATGGCGCCGCCGTGCCGGCCCTGGTCGCGCCCTCCCGCGACCGGCTGGAGGTGGCCCTGGGCCGGGCCGGGCAGTCGGACAACGCGGCGACCCTGGCGGCCGCGCGCCGCGCCCGCGACAGTGCCGAGCGGGCGCTGGCAGCCCTGCGCGGGGACATCGGGCTGACGCTGCGCACCCGCGATCTGCTCGACGGACTGGCCCGCGAGGTCGAGGCGGCGCTGTCCCGGGAACAGGCGAGTTCCGCCGCCGATCCGAAGCAGGTGCTGGAAATTGAAGAGCGGCTGATGAAGGCGCGGCGCGGCGACGCCTGAAGATCAGGGCCGGGTCCGCTTGCGGGGGCCGGGGGCAAGAAGGCGGCGGATCTCCGCGGCCGGCATCGGGCGGGCCAGCCCATAGCCCTGGCCGTGATCGCAGCCATGGGTGCGCGCCCAGTCCGCCTCGAGCTCGGTCTCGATGCCTTCCGCCACCACGGTCATGCGCAGGGCATGGGCAAGGTCGATGATCAGCTTCGCCAGGGTCGCGTTGTCTTCATTGCTCAGCCGCTGGATGAAGGAGCGGTCGATCTTCACCTTGTCGAAGGGCAGCTCGCGCAGCTGGTGCAGGTTCGCGTAACCCGTGCCGAAATCATCGAGCCCGAAGTGGATGCCCGCCGACCGCAGCTGCAAGATGCAGTGCCGCGCCGGCTCGAAATCCGCCAGCAGGGCGCTTTCGGTGATTTCGAGTTCCAGCCGGGCCGGGCTCAATCCGGTCGACTCGAGCAGGGCCAGGATGAGTTCGGCGGTGCCGGCCTTGCGAAGCTGCAGCGGCGAGAGATTGACCGCGACCGGAATGCCGGGCGGCCAGTGTTTCGCCTCATCCGCCGCCGCGCGCAGGACCTGGCTGAAGACATCGCCGATCAGGCCGAGGTCCTCGGCCATCGGAATGAACAGACCCGGTGCCACCAGTCCGTGGCCCGGCTTGTCCCAGCGCGCCAGGGCCTCGACCGAGACGGGCTGTCCGGTTCGAAGATCGAAGATCGGCTGGTAGTGCGTCATGATCTCGCCCCGGACGAGGCCGTCGCGCAGGGCCCGTTCGGTTTCCCTTTGCGTGTGAAGCGCCGCGTGGTGACGGGCGTCATAGAGGGTATAGGTGTTTCGCCCCGTCGCCTTCGCCTGATAGAGCGCGCTTTCCGCCTGCTGAAGCAGTAGCTCCCCGGTCTCGCCGTCGCTGGGGAACAGGGCGATGCCGATGCTGACCGTCACCCTGGTGGAGGGGCCTTCACGCTGGATCGGCAATCCGAGCACGGCCAGCACGCGCCGGGCGAGGCGGATGGCATCCTCTTCCCCGGGCAAGGCCCCGGTCAGGATGGCGAATTCGTTGCCGCCGATACGAGCCGCCGTCCGATCGTCGGTTCCCATCAGGCCGCGCAGGCGCGCTGCCGACTGCCGCAGGATCTCGTCGCCACCGGCATGGCCCAGACGATCGTTCACGATCTTGAAGTGATCGATGTCGATCAGCAGTACCGCGAATTTCAGCTTCGCCGGACCCGTGACCGACAGCCACGCGGCGACGTCTTCCTTGAAGCCCTGCCGGTTGGCGAGGCCCGTCAGGGCATCAAAGCGGGCAAAGGCGCTGGCCCTGGCTTCGGCCGCCCGGCGCCGGGATTCGGCTTGCCGGACATCCTTGTTGCGCACGATCAGGACGGCGATCAGGGCGAAGGAGAGCACGCTGAGCGTCGTGAAGATTTCGTCGACTTCCCAATCCTCGTGTTCGCGGCTCCAGTGGTGGAGCAGGTCAAAGGCGTCGATATGGAAGAGAAAGGCCTGAGCGCCAATGGTCGCCGCGAAAATCAGGACGTAGACGGGCCTGATCGCGAGGTTGGACCACTTTCGCCGAAAAGCCTTCATCGTCGCCGTCACCCATCGGAATCGCGCATATCGCCGGAAAATTCGGGGACGCAACCGACGGCAAGATTTTATGGCCATGATGATCGCGTGTCATCGGTACGAGGTAAAGGCCCCGAAGCTCCCATGGCGGGAATCGGCGGAGCCCGGGTCATGTCTTGCCGAAGGCGGCGCTCTCGGTTATCGTGCCTACAAAATGAATATAATTCAATTTGAGGAGGACGGCGTGGCGGATGTTCAGGCGGCAAAGCCGCTCAGGATCGGCTGTGCATCGGGGTTCTGGGGCGATTCGCTGGCGGGGACCGGGCAATTGGTCGCGCGGGGCGGGCTGGATGTCCTCGTGTTCGACTGGCTGGCGGAAATCACCCTGTCGCTGCTCGCCCGGGTGAAGGCGAAAAAGCCGGACGCCGGCTTCGTGCCCGATTTCATCGAGGCGATCGCCCCCCATCTGGCCGAGATCAAGCAACGCGGCATTCGCGTCGTCTCCAACGGCGGCGGCATGAATCCGGCGGGCTGCGCCGCCGCGCTGGCGGCACGGGCCAAGGCCGCCGGCCTCGATTTCCGCATCGCCGTCGTCACCGGCGACGACCTGAAGCCGCGGGAAGACGAGTTTCGCGCCGCGGGTGTCCGGGAAATGTTCACCGGCGCCGCCCTGCCGGAAAAGCTGGTCACCGCCAATGCCTATATCGGCGCGCGCGGCATCGCCGCCGCTCTCGATGCCGGGGCGGAGATCGTCATCACCGGACGCTGCGTCGATTCGGCGGTCACCCTCGGTCCCCTCGTCCATCATTTCGGCTGGGACTGGCGGGATGGCGACCGTCTGGCGCAGGGCTCGCTGGCCGGCCATCTGATCGAATGCGGCGCGCAAGGGACGGGTGGACTGTTCACCGACTGGCAATCGGTGCCGGGCTGGGACGACATGGGCTTTCCCATCGTCGAGGTTTCGGCCGACGGCAGTTTCGTGCTGACCAAGCCGGACGGGACCGGCGGGCTGATCGCGCCGCTTTCGGCGGCGGAACAGCTGCTATATGAAATCGGCGATCCGGCGGCCTATCTCCTGCCGGACGTGACCTGCGATTTTCGCGATGTGCGGCTGGTGGCCGACGGACCCGACCGGGTGCGCGTGTCGGGCGCGCGGGGCCGGCCCGCCAGCGGGCTGCTGAAGGTCAGCGCGACCCATGCCGACGGTTTCCGCACCATCGGCACCGTGACCATCGGCGGTCGCGATGCCGTCGCCAAGGCCGAGCGGACGGGTGCCGCCATCATCGCGCGGGCCGCCCGCCTGATCGCCGAGGCCGGTCTGCCGCCCCTGCTCGAAACTTCGATCGAAGTGCTGGGCAGCGAGGCGACCTATGGTCCCCACGCCAGCGTCGCGGCCAAATCGGTGCGCGAGGTCGTGCTGAAGCTCGGCGCCCGCGCGGCGAAGGCGGAAAGTCTCGACATCCTGGCGCGGGAAGTCGCGCCGGCGGCGACCGCGACGGCGCAGGGCCTGACCGGGCTCTATGCCGGGCGGCCGGCGGTGCAGCCGGTGTTCCGCAATTTCTCCTTCCTGTGGCCGGCGGTGGAAGTGCCCGCGACGGTGACATTGGGCGAGACGGTGATCGAGGTCGCCAATCCGCCGCCCGCGCCGGCCATCCCCGCCGCCGAAGTGCCCGCCGTCGCGGCGGCTTCGGGGGGCGCGGTGGCGGTGCCGTTGATCGCCCTCGCGGTCGGCCGTTCGGGCGACAAGGGCGATATCGCCAATATCGGCGTCATCGCCCGCCGGCCCGATTACCTGCCCTATATCAGGGCGGCCCTGACCCCGGCGGCGGTCGGCCACTGGTTCCGCCACCTGCGGCCGAGCCGGGTGGAGCGTTTCGACCTGCCGGGCTTCGATGCCCTGAATTTCCTGCTGCATGACGCGCTGGGCGGCGGCGGTGTCGCCTCGATCCGGATCGACCCGCAGGGCAAGGCCCTGGCGCAGATGCTGATGGACATGCCGGTGGCGGTGCCGGCCGGCCTCGTGCCGGGCCGCGTGGGGGAGCAGGCGTGATGGAGCGTTTCGGTTACAGCGACGATGAACTGCTGAGCCTGCCGCTCAGCTACCGCGAAGGCCTGCTGGCGGGCAAGACCGCCCTTGTGTCGGGCGCCGGCACCGGCATCGGCAAGGCGATCGCCGTCACCCTGGGCCGCCTCGGCGCGCGGCTGGTGATCTGCGGCCGCAAGCCCGAGAAACTGGAAGCGACCGAAGACCTGCTGAAGCGCGCCGGGGCGGAGGTTCTGCCACACGCCCTGTCGATCCGCGACCCGGAGGCGGTCGCGGGGCTTCTCGACGCGGCCAGGGCGCGCTTCGGCGGCATCGACATGCTGGTGAACAACGCCGGCGGCCAGTTCCCGCAGGCCGCCATCGATTTCTCGCCCAAGGGCTTCAACGCCGTCGTCGACACCAATCTGTCCGGCACCTGGTACATGATGCAGGCGGCGGCGCGCCAGTGGCGCGACCGGGGCGCGCCGGGCGCCATCGTCAATATCGTCGCCGTGGTCGGCCGGGGCATGCCCGGGGTCGCCCATACCTGCGCCGCCCGCGCCGGGGTCATCGCCCTGTCGAAGACCGTCGCCACCGAATGGGCGCCCCTCGGCATCCGCATCAATTGCGTCGCGCCGGGTATCATCGCGACCGAGGGCATGAACGTCTATCCCGACGAAGCCCGCCGCGCGATGCCCGACACCAACCTGATGCGCCGCTTCGGCACCGCCCTCGACGTCGCCGAACTGGTCGTGCATCTGGCCGGCCCCAGCGGCAATTTCATCACCGGCGAAGTCGTCCATGTCGACGGCGGCAACCAGATCTGGGGCGACCAATGGACCATCCCCCGGCCCGACTGGTACACGACCCCGCAGGAATCGCCCTTCCCCGGACGGTAATCCCACTCCCGTCGTCCCGGCGAAGGCCGGGACCTCGTGCAGGGGAGGCGCCCCTGTCGTCGCGAGACTCCGGCCTTCGCCGGAGTGACGAGGATGAGGGGGCCGCGCGTGGTGATTCACCCTCGGCGCGACGAGGATGAGGGGCCGCGCACGGTGATCTGCCCCCCCCATCGTCGTCCCGGCGAAGGCCGGGACCTTGTGCAAGGCGGGGCGCCCCTGTTGTCGTGAGACTCCTGTGTGTCGAAGATATGCGAGATTGGTGTGCGGGCGGTAGATCGTGAGACTCCCGGTCCACAGGTAGACCGAAGGCCGGCTTGATCACCGCCCGCGGGTGTCACCCACCCATCCTGAACAGTTGATCGAGGCTGTTTCCCGCAGACCTCGCAGCACAGGGACAGGCGCCATGATCATAACCCCTGGCTTCGTCGGAATCGACGTCTCCAAGCATCATCTCGATATCTTCGATGCCCGTATCGGCAAACCCGAGCGCATCGACAATTCGCCCGAAGCCCTCGCCGCCCGCATCGCCCCATGGCGTGAGGCCGAGATCTTCGTCCTCTTCGAGGCGACCGGCCGCTACGACCACGCCCTCGCCCGAGCCCTCGCCGAGGCCGGCATCCCCTTCGCACGGGTCAACCCCGCACGGGCCCGCAACTTCGCCCGCGCCGCCGGCTTCCTCGCCAAGACCGACGCCGTCGACGCCCGAATGCTCGCCGCCATGGCCATGTCCCTGCGCCCGGCTCCAACGCCCAGCCTGTCCCCAGACCGCGAACGCCTGAACGCCTTGCATCGCCGCCGCGACCAGCTCGTCGAGACCCGCAAAGGCGAGAAGATCCGCGCCAAGGACACCGTCTGCGGCGAGGTCGACACAAGCATCGCCCATCACATCGCCTGGCTCGACCGCGCCATCGAAGACCTCGACCAGCTCATCGACAGCCTCCTCGCCAAAAGCGACGAACTCCGCCCCCTCGCCAGACGGCTGCGCTCCATCCCCGGTATCGGACCCGTCGCCGCAACCGTCCTCCTCGGCCTCGTGCCCGAACTCGGCACGCGCTCCCCGAAAACCGTCGCCGCCCTTGCGGGCCTCGCCCCCATCAACGCCGACAGCGGACAGAAGCGTGGCGCACGCATCATCCGGGGCGGCCGAAAACGCGTCCGCGACGCCCTCTATATGGCCGCCATCGCCGCCATCCGCTGCACTCCACGCTTCAGGGCCTTCTACGAAGACCTCAGAGCTCGCGGCAAACCCTTCAAGCTCGCCATCATCGCCATCGCCAGAAAACTCATCGTCACCGCAAACGCATGCATCAGGGACCAGAAAGACTTCATCGCCTGACCACATTCGACACAGTTGCCGGCCTTCACCGGCGTGACGAGTGGGGGCGCGATCAGAAGGCTTTCAGGTTGCCGCGCAGGGTCTTCTCGCCATATTCGGTGCGCATCAGGCCGCGGCGCTGCAGGGCGGGGACGAGGCCATCCGTCACCTCGTGGATGACGCGGCGGTTGACGCCGAGATGCGGGGTGGTGATCAGGAAGCCGTCGCCGCCCACTTCTTCCATCACTTCGCCCATGCGATCCGCCACGGTCTCGGGCGTGCCGATCAGTTCGACCGAGGAGACGAGACCGCCCGAGGCTTCGGTGACCAGCTGGCGCAGGGTCTTGCCCGATCCCCACTGCTGGAAACTGTCGAGCGAGCCCTGTTCGCCATTGGTGGTCAGCTTGCCGGGCAGGGGCTTGTCGAGATCGAAGGCCTTGAAGTCGATGTCGGTGATCGACGAGATCAGGCACAGGTTCATTTCGATGAAGCTGGGGGCCGAGGCCATGCGGGCATATTTCGCCTGCGCTTCCTCCACCGTCTCGGCCAGGGTCGGGGCGATGAGATAGAGGATCTTCACGTCGTCCGGGTCGCGGCCGGCGGCGGCGGCCCTCGCGCGGATATCGTCGCGGAATTCCTTCATCGCCCTGGTGCCCTGATTCACGGCGACCACAGCATCGGCATATTGCGCGGCGAAGGCCCGGCCCTTGGGCGAGGCCCCGGCCTGGATCAGCGCTGGCACGCCCTGGGGCGAGCGGACGCAGTTCAGGGGGCCCCGACTCTTGAAGAAACGGCCTTCGTGATTGACCGTGTGGACCTTGCGGAAATCGGCATAGACGCCGTTTTCGCGGTCGCGCATCACCGCGTCCGGCTCCCACGAATTGAACAGCTTGATCACCAGATCGAGATATTCATAGGCCATGTCATAGCGCAGTTCGCGCGGGGGCAATTCGTCGAGGCCGAAATTCTGCGCGGCGGCATTCTCGGCGCTGGTGACGATGTTCCAGCCGAAGCGTCCCTCCGCCAGACTGTCGATGGTCGAGCACAGACGGGCCAGCAGATAGGGCGGATAGCCCAGGGTCGACAGGGTGGCGACGATGCCGATCTTCGAGGTCGCGCCGGCGATCATGGCGCAGAGCGGGGCCGGATCGCCCTTGGGCACCATGCCGAGGCCATGCTTCAGCACCGCTTCCGACGAGCCGCCGTAGATTTCGGAAATCGCCAGCTTGTCCTCGAACATGATGTAGTCGAAACAGGCGCGCTCCAGCGCCTGGGCCATTTCGACATAGAATTTGCCGTTCCAGGGATCGCCGCCATTGGAAAACGGGCCATTCCATTCGTCGGTGGCGAAATTGGTGAACCAGCCGAGGTGGAAACGCTTTGCCATGGGACACTCCTTGAAACCGGGCGCGGATGCGAATTGGTCGAAGGAGAGCCTGTCAGTCCGGCCGCTCGGCGCCAACCGGAGTGCCGGAAGCCGCTATTCCTGATGCGGGAAGCGACAAGTCTGTTGTGCGCCGCCGCAAGCCGTTCATAGTAATGCTGCATTGCATTCGCGGCGAGGACGTCATGTTCCAGGACTATGCGGCACGCGGCCAGCTGGAGCCGTGGCAGGACGCGGTCAGCAGCGTGCTGTTTCCCGTCGACACCGCCAGCGCGCAGCCGTCGGATTTCAGCGGCCGGATGCGCAACTGGGATTTCGGCGATGTCTCCGTCGCCTATATGACGTCGGGGCCGGTGGCCTACCGACGCGAGCAACATCATGTCGCCGCCGACGAGGAGGAGATCCTGCTGCTCTCCTTCGCCACGCGGTCGGAATTTCTCTATTCGCAGGACGGGCTCGATCTCGTCTGCCGACGCAACCAGTGCCTCGTGGAGCGCAGCCACCGGCCTTCGCTCTTCACCCAGGCCGACGCCGTCAACGAAATGTGGGTGATGCGGGTGCCCCTGCGGGCGATCAAGCCGCGCCTGCGCGCCATCGATCTCATTCCCGCCCTGGTGATCGACGCCGGTCAGGGCGCGGGCGGTCTGCTGCATGACATGACCCGGCTGGCCCCGCATCGGGTCGCCAATGCCCGGGACAATGTGCGCGGCGCGATCGGACGGACCCTGATCGATCTTCTCGTGGTCGCGCTCGAGGATCAGGTGCGGCTGTTCGATCACCGGCAATCCTCGGTGCGGCAGGCGCATCTGGCCCGGATCGAGGCCTACATCCGGCGCCATCTGTCGGATCCGGCCCTGAGCGCGGGCGGGATCGCCGGGGCCTGCGGCATTTCCGTGCGCTATCTGCATGATCTCTTCGCCGAGGATGGCGGCCCCAGCCTGTTCCAGTGGATCCGGGAGCGCCGGCTGGAAGCCGCCCGCGCCCAGCTGGAGGAGCCGGCGCGCGGCGATGCCATCGCCGATATCGCCTATCGCTGGGGCTTTGGCGATCAGGCGCAGTTCAGCCGCCATTTCCGCCGCCATTTTGGTGTCACCCCGCGCGAGCACCGGACGGCGGCGCGCCTGCGGCTGGCCAGGCCCGCGTGAGGGTCAGCGCGGGCGCCTCTTGAGGCGCGCCAGCCGCGCCAGCAGAAGCCCCGTCGCCACCACCGAGGCGAGGGCGATCGCGAGGACAAGGCCGCCGGCGCCAAGCCCCAGGCGGAGGGCCAGCAGATGGCCGGCCGGCACCATGACGACGACATAGGCGAACAGATGGCTGGCGGTCGGCAGCCAGGTGTCGCCATAGCCGCGCAGGATATTGGCGACGACGCGCTGGGCGCCGTCGATCAGCGACAGGAAACCGATGCCGGCGACCACCGGGATCGTCACCGCCAGCAGGGCGGCATCGCCGGTATAGAAGCCGGCGAAGCGCTCGGGCAGCGCCACGAAGGCCAGACCGACCAGCAGCATCACCCCGGTATAGATCAGAAGCGCGGTGGCCGCCGAACGGGCCATGGCCGCCCGATCGCCGCGTCCCCGCGCCCGCGACACCTGGACCGCCGCCGCGCCGCCGATGCCGACGGCGACCATGAACATCAGCATGTTCAGGTTGATCGCGATCGTATAGGCGGCGAGCTGCACCGCCCCGGCCCAGCCGGCGAACAGGGTCATCGCGGCGAAGGCGCCGCTTTCGATGCCGAGACTGAGCCCCTCGGCATAGCCGATGCGGCGCTGGCGCCGGCCGTCGGCCCAGCGATGATCCGACCAGCGCGGCCGCCCGAGGGAGCGCCGCCCCGGCATCAGCAGAAGGATATAGGCAAGGGCGCCGCCGGCCAGCAGCAGGCGCGCCGCCAGGGTCGCCATGGTGACGCCGAAGGCGCCAAGGGCCGGCAGGCCCAGCCCGCCCTGGCCCAGCAGCAGGCCAAGACCGAGATTGACGAGATTGGCGACGAGCAGCAGGACGACGCCGACATAGGGTCGCCCGGTCGCTTCAAGGAGGCCGATGCTGGCGATATAGATCAGCACCGGCGGCAGCGACCAGCCGAACAGCGCGGCGATTTCCCCGGCCGAGGCGGCAAGGCCGGGTTCCTGGCCGAGCGCGATGAAAATCGCGGGCGCGGCATGGGAAAGGGCGACGCCGGCAAGACCGATGACCACGGCATAGGCGATGGCGCGGCGCCAGATGCGGCCAACCTCGTCGAGGGCGTCGCGTCCGAAGGCCGCCGCCATCTCGACCGCGCTGCCCATCAGAAGGCCGAGGCCCAGCATCTGGCCCGTCTGCACCAGCATGAGGCCAAGGGCGAAAGCGGCCAGCGGCCCGGCGCCGAAATGGCCGACGATCATGTTGTCGGCGACCAGCATCAGGGTCAGGCCGATGCGCGCCATGATGATGGGCAGGGCCAGCCGGGTCAGCGCCACGGCCTCCCGCCGGTCGATCCGCGAAGCGGGGGAGACCTGAAGAGGGGGCGACGGGAGAGGGGGCGACGGCGCGTTCATCGGCCCCGGTTATCATGGCGCCGCCCCCCCCCGCCGGGGGGGGCGGCGGGTTGATATTGAAAAAAAGCATTTAAAAAGGAAGAAACAAACA
>JAOZVS010000034.1 GCA_025869435.1 Zavarzinia sp. | reverse complement strand
GCTTCGCCCGCGAAGGCTTCACCGCCGCCGTGGTCCGCCGCAATGCCGACAAGCTGGCCCCCCTCGTCGCCGAGATCGAGGCGGCGGGCGGCACCGCCCTGCCCTTCGGCGTCGACGCCCGGCGAGAGGAAGACGTGATCGCCCTGATCGCCGGGATCGAGGCCGGCGTCGGCCCCATCGAGGCGATGGTGTTCAACATCGGCGCCAATGTCCGCTTCCCCGTCACCGAGACGACGGCGCGGGTGTTCTACAAGGTCTGGGAAATGGCCTGTTTCGCCGGTTTCCTGGCGGGCCGCGAGACGGCGAAGGCGATGCTGACCCGGGGGCGCGGCACCATCATCTTCACCGGCGCGACCGCCTCGTTGCGCGGCCGGGCCGGGTTTTCGGCCTTCGCCGGGGCCAAGCACGGGTTGCGCGCCCTCGCCCAGAGCATGGCGCGGGAGATGGGACCGCAGGGACTTCACGTCGCCCATACGATCATCGATGGCGCCATCGACACCGCCTTCATCCGGGACAATTTCCCCGATGTCTACGCGACCAAATCCCACGACGGCATCCTGAACCCCGACCATATCGCCGATGCCTATTGGTCGCTGCATGTCCAGAAGCGCGATGCCTGGACCCATGAACTCGACCTGCGTCCCTGGTCGGAACCCTGGTGAGGAAGACAAGATGTCCAAGACCGTCGACTTTTATTTCGACTTCGGCAGCCCGGCCGCCTATCTCGCCTGGCGCCGCATCGGCGCCGTCGCCGAGCGTAGCGGCGCGACCGTGAAGCCCATTCCCATGCTGCTGGGCGGGTTGTTCAAGGCCACCGGCAACAGCGCACCCCTGACCGTGCCGGCCAAGGGCGCCTATCTCTTCGTCGATCTGTCGCGTTTCGCGAAGAAATTCGGCGTGCCGCTGAACATGAACAGCGCCTTCCCGATCAATACCGTCACCCTGATGCGCGGCGCCGCCGGTTATCACGGCACCGACAAGTTCCATACCTATTGCGACGCCGTCTACGACGCGATCTGGCGCGACGACCGCGACATGGGCGATCCCGCCGTGGTCGCCGGGGTCCTGACCGCGGCCGGTCTCGATCCTGCGGCTTTCGAGGCGCTGGTCGCCGATCCCGCCGTGAAGGAGAAGCTGAAGGCCAATACCGAGGAAGCGGCGGCGCGCGGCGCCTTCGGTGCCCCGACCTTCTTCGTCGAGGGCGAGATGTTCTTCGGCCAGGACCGGCTGGACTTCGTCGAGGAGGCGCTGTCGTGAGCGCGGCGCCCGCAGCCGTCATCTTCGGTGTCGGCCCGGTCGAGGGGGTGGGCGGTGCCGTCGCCCTGCGCGCCGCGACCGGCGGCCTGCCGGTCTATGTCGCCGGCCGCCACGAGGACAAGATGGCCGGCGTCACCGCCGCGATCGAGGGCAGCGGCGGCATCGCCCGCGCGATTCCCTGCGATGCGACCGTGAAGGCCGATGTCGATGCCGTCTTCGCCGCCGTCGCCGCCGACGGCCGCCAGCCGCGCTTTGTGATCTTCAACGTCGGCGGCAACTGGCCGATGAACTTCCTCGACATCACGCCCGAATTCCTCGAGGGCATGTGGCGCCAGGGGCCGCTGGCGGGCCTGCTGGTCGGCCAGGCGGCGGTGCGCGCCCTGCTGCCGGCGGGCGGTACCATCATCTTCACCGGCGCCTCGGCCTCCCTGCGGGGCAAGCCGATGTTCGCCGCCTTCGCCTCGGCCAAGGCCGGGCTTCGCGCCATCGCCCAGAGCATGGCGCGGGAATTCGGGCCGCAGGGTATCCATGTCGCCCATGTGGTGATCGACGGCGTCGTCGCCGGCGAGCGCGTCCGCAGCCTGCTGCCCGGCTTCATCGAGGGCAAGGGCGAGGACGCGGCCCTGGCCCCGCCCGACATCGCCGAGACCTATTGGCAACTGCACCTCCAGCCCCGCTGCGCCTGGACCCACGAACTGGAACTGCGGCCCTTCGCCGAGGTGTGGTAGCCGCCTATGCCGGGTCGGCGCCGAGGCCAAGATCCTGGGCGACCCGGGCAAGGCGGCGATCCCTTGTCCACAGACGGGTATCGGGCGTCAGCCGCGCCGAGGCGAGAAGGTGGCAATCGATATAGCCGATGCCCTGCCCGGCGAGGCCCGCGCCGTCGATGAAGGCCAGAACTTCCTCGTCCCTCGCCATCACCACCCCCGGCAGGCCCTGAAGAAGCGACAGGATCTGCCGGCGCTGGCGCAGGTTTCCCAAGGCCAGTTCGCCGATCACGAAGGGATGCATCGCGATCCCGCCGTGGTCCAGCAGCGCGGCGAGGCCCCCGTCGCCGACGCGCAGGTGATCGACCCAGACCGATGTATCGGCGAGGATCACAGCGGATCGGGCCGGCGCCGGGGAATATCGCCGATCTGCGGCTCGGTGCCGCCGAGACGGGCGAGCCGGCGGCTGCTCTCCCGCTCGATCAGCGCGCTCAGCGCTTCCCGCACCAGCGCCGATTTTTCCTTCAGGCCGGTGAAAGCCGTCGCCTTCGCCAGCAATTCATCGTCAAGGGCGATCGTCGTGCGCAAGATCCGCTCTCCTGTCGCGAGCATCGACAAAAATGCACGCCTTTCATGGTCGGCACGAATATAGCATCGATTGATGCCCGATACGATGCCGCCGACCCCCGCGTTTCGCACGAAAATCAGGCAGAAATATTGACAGATCCGGGGGGCAGCTATTTACTCTCGCGCTCTTCTGTGCCGGGTTCTGCTGGCGGCCGCGTTTTCCATGGGGGAAGGCGGGCGGCCGGCAGGGTTTTCTATTTTCAGGAGCTGGACTCGTGACCACGTCCGCCGTTCTTCCGACCTACGCGCGCGCCGACCTTGCTTTCGAGCGGGGCGAAGGCGCATGGCTGGTGGCGACGGATGGCCGACGATTCCTCGATTTCGCCGCCGGCATCGCGGTCTGCGCCTTCGGCCATGCCCATCCCTATCTGGTCAAGGCCCTGACCGATCAGGCGGGCAAGGTCTGGCACACCTCGAACATGTTCCGCATTCCGGGGCAGGAATTGCTGGCGCGTCGCCTCGTCGACGCGACGTTCGCCGACTATGCCTTCTTCACCAACTCGGGCGCGGAAGCGGTCGAATGCGCGATCAAGACGGCGCGGAAATATCATTCCGCCACCGGCAATCCGCAGCGCTACCGCCTGATCACCTTCGAGGGCGCCTTCCACGGCCGCACCCTGGCGACCATCGCCGCCGCCGGCCAGAAGAAGCTGGTCGAAGGCTTCGGCCCGATGATGGAGGGGTTCGACCACGTCCCCTTCGGCGATCTCGCCGCGGTCAAGGCCGCGATCGGTCCCGAGACCGCGGGCATCCTGTTCGAGCCCATTCAGGGCGAGGGCGGCATCAACCCGATCGCCGACGAGACCATGCGGGCGATCCGCCAGCTCTGCGACCAGCACGGCATCCTCCTCGTCCTCGACGAGGTGCAATGCGGCATGGGCCGGACCGGCAAGCTCTTCGCCCATGAATGGGCCGGGGTCACCCCGGACATCATGGCGACGGCCAAGGCGATCGGCGGCGGTTTCCCGCTCGGTGCCTGCCTCGCAACCGAAAAGGCCGCGGTCGGCATGGTCGCCGGCACCCATGGCTCGACCTATGGCGGCAATCCGCTGGCCATGGCGGTCGGCAATGCCGTGATGGACCTGATGCTGGCCCCCGGCTTCCTCGACCAGGTGAACGACACGGCGAACCGGCTGAAACAGTCCCTCGCCATGATCGTCGACAGCCATCCCGACCTGATCGAGGGCATCCGCGGCCGCGGCCTGATGATCGGCCTCAAGGTCAACGACAAGATCGAGAACAAGCGCCTGCTCGGCGCCATGCGCGACGCCGGTCTGATCGGCGTCGGTGGCGGCGAGAACACGATCCGGCTGCTGCCGCCCCTGAACATTACCGAGGAAGACGTGGCGGAAGCCGCCCGGCGCCTCGATGCCGCCTGCGCCGCCGTCTCGGCCCAGGTCGCCGCAGAGAAGAAAGCTGCGTCATGACTGTCATCGATTTCAATCCGTCGCCCCGGCATTTCCTCGACCTCGACGTCCTCGACCGGGCGACGCTGCGGGCCATTCTCGACCGCGCCAAGGCGCTGAAGACCGCGCGTCATGGCCTGCCCAAGGGCGTGCCCGACGCCGGCAAGCCGCTCGACGGCCGCATCCTGGCGATGATCTTCGAGAAACAGTCGACCCGCACCCGCGTCTCCTTCGATGTCGGGATGCGTCAGCTCGGCGGCCAGACCCTGCTGCTGCTCGGCACCGAGCTACAGCTGAACCGGGAAGAGACGATCGCCGACACCGCCCGCGTGCTGTCGCGTTTCGTCGACGCCATCATGCTGCGCACCTCGGCCCATTCGAACCTGACCGAGATGGCCGAGGCGGCGACGGTGCCGGTGATCAACGGCCTGACCCGCTGGTCGCACCCGTGCCAGATCATGGCCGACATCATGACCTATGAAGAGCATCGCGGCCCGGTGGCCGGACGCACCTTCACCTGGCTGGGCGATGGCAACAATGTGGCGCGCAGCTTCATCCATGCCGCCGCGCGCTTCGATTTCGCCCTGCGCCTCGCCTGCCCCGACGAACTGGCCCCGCCGAAGGAAATCCTCGACTGGGCCAAGGCCGAAGGCGCGAAGATCGAACTGACGACCGATGCCGACGCCGCGGCCGAAGGCGCCGACGCCATCATCACCGACACCTGGGTGTCGATGGGCGATACCGAGGCGGAGCGCCGGCACAATCTGCTGGCGCCTTACCGGGTCGACACAAGGCGCATGGGCCTCGCCGCCCGCGATGCCGTGTTCATGCACTGCCTGCCCGCCCACCGCGGCGAGGAAGTGACATCGGAAGTCATCGACGGGCCGCAGTCGATCGTCTGGGACGAAGCCGAAAACCGCCTGCACGCACAGAAGGGCATTCTCGCCTGGTGCCTCGCCTGATGGAGGCGCGGGGCCCGAGCAACCGCCTGGCGCCCCGCGACTGGAACCGCACGTCATGAGTAACGAAGCCAAGGCGCAGGACATCGTCCTGCCGTTCCAGATCGATTCGCTCGACGCGCGGGGGCGCCTGCTGCGCCTCGGCCCGGTGCTCGACACGATCCTGGACAAACACGACTACCCGCCCGCCGTCTCGGCGCAGCTGGCGCAGATGATCCTGGTCGCCGCCCTGCTGGGCAATTCGGTGAAATTCGACGGCACCTTCACGGTCCAGACCAAGAGCGACGGGCCGCTGTCGATGATGGTCGCCGATTTCGTCACGCCCGGCACCGTGCGCGGCTTCGCCCAGTTCGACCGGGCCGCCGTCGAGGCGCTGGGCGATGATCCCGCTTTTGGCGCCCTGGTCGGCGCCGGCTATCTCGCCATGACCATCGATCAGGGGCCGGACACCGACCGCTATCAGGGCATCGTCGCCCTCGACGGCCCGGATCTCGCCGCCTGCGCCGAGAGCTATTTCCGCGATTCCGAACAGATCCCGACCGCCGTCCGCCTGGCCGCGCGAAAAGACGGCGCGAACTGGTATGCCGGCGGTTTGATGATCCAGCATCTGCCCCAGGGCAGCGCCGGTCCGCGCAGCGATGGCACCGGCCATCTGCCCGACGAGAGGGACGACGATCACTGGGCCAATGCCCGTGCCAAGGCGGTGACCGCCCGGGCCGAGGAATTGACCGATCCCGCCCTCCGGCTCGAGGAACTGGCCTGGCGCCTCTATCACGAGGACGAGGTCCGGGTTTATCCGACGCTGCATGTCGGTTTCGGCTGCCGCTGCTCGCGCGAGCGGATATCGACCATGCTCGCCCGATTTTCGCCCGATGACCGTGCGCATATGGCGGTCGACGGCCGCATCGGCGTCACCTGCGAATTCTGCAACACGACCTATGATTTCGATCCCGAAGCGATCGAGCCGTAAGGAGCATGTCATGCTGTCGCGCCGAGATCTGCTGATCGCCCTGCCCCTGGTCGGGCTCGTCGGGGCCTGCGCCGGCAAGGACCCGGCGCCGAGCTTCCCCGCCTTCAGCTTCGCGGGCGGGCCGCTGCTGTTCAACCTCGGCGACATCGCGACGGAAAATGTCTTCAACCCGCTCGGGTCCGGCCATGTCGAGGCGGATTTCGACGTCTCGCCGCAGGTCGCCTTCGAGAACTGGATGGGCGACCGGGTCCAGGCCGCCGGCACCAACGGCCATATGACCGTGACCCTGCTCGACGCTTCGGCGGTCGAGACCTATCTGCCGGTGACGACCGGCATCGAAGGCGCCTTCCGCAGCGAACAGGGCCGCAAGGTCTCGACCCGCCTGTCGGCGCGCTTCGCCGCCGAACTGCGCGAGGGCGAAGCCTGGCGCCGGGCCGAGACGACGGTTACCGCCGAATATTCCGCCACCATGGCCAAGGACGTGAGCTTCACCGAACGCCGTCAGGCGCTCTATGCCATCTCGCGCGAGTTGATCAACCAGTTCGATGGCCGCGCCATGGCCGCCCTTCGCCGCGACCTGCGCATTTTCCTCGGCTGATTCCTCACGGCTGACCGTGGCTGATCCGGCAGTCCCCGGCGGTACGCGCACCCGTGCCCGTCTCGCAGCTGCGGTCGCAGCCGACGTCACTCCGGCACAGGCTCTCGAGACTGGCCCGGCCGGCCGCGCGCCAGTCGTAGCTCTCGCAGGCCGACAGGGCGCCGCACAGCGCCGTCAGGCACGCCAGCCTCGCCATCCAACGCATTTTCATATCTCTTCCTCCGACACGACCTGAAGCAGGTCCCCCGGTGCGCAGCCGAGATGACGGCAGATCGCCTCCAGCGTCTCGAAACGGATGCCCTTCACCTTGCCCTGCTTCAGCAGGGACAGATTGGCCTCGGTGATGCCGATGGCGGCGGCGAGGTCCTTGGACCTGACCTTTTTCTCCGCCATCACGCGGTCGAGGGTGACGACGATCGGCATCAGACGAATTGGGCGTTCTCTTCCGCCGCCCGCGCGCCTTCGGCCATGATGGCGCCGACGATCCAGGCCCCACCCGCCACCAGCAACGCGACGAGCTGATCGCTGTCGATGCCGATGGCGAGCTGCCGCTGCCCCGCCGGCATCCCCAGGGTGAACAGCACGGAAAGCACCGGCGTCGCCACGAAGGACGCGATCACCGCACCGGCGATCCAGGCCCCGAAACGGCTGAAATGACGGGCGTTCTCGCGCGTGAGGGCCTGGCCCTTCGCGAAATTGGCGAAACAGCGGTGAAGATGGTGCAGCCCCATGACGAGAAGAAGGACGGACACCAGCGCGATCCCGACCCCGGCATGACGCTGCCAGGGCGCGAGGGTCGCCGGATCGAAGGCCGCGACCGCCGTCCCCGGCACCCGGGCGAGGGTCAGGATATCCCTCGCCGGCGCCAGTTCGCCATAGAGCACGACGGCGACCGGCAGCAGCACCATGACTACCCTCGTCAGAGCCGCGAGCGCGGCCGAGCGGCGGCGCAAGCGCACGAAATCGGCGATGTCCTGATCGGTCATGAGCTTTCTCCCGCCGCGATGACGACGGGAGAATGGCAGAAAATTATCGATTCGCGATAAAAAAATATCGTCTCACGATAAATTCATTTCGGAACATGGGCGACGATCTTGCCGAAGAGGTCACGGCTCTGCATCCGGCGAAGGGCGGTGCCGATGTCGCCCAGCTCGATCTCGCTGTCGATCACCGGGCGGAGGCCCCCGGCCATCTTCTGGAGCCCCGAACGGATATTGGCGAAATTGGCACCGAAGGAGCCGAAGATGCGCAGCTGCATCTGGAACAGCTGGAACAGGTTGGTCTCGGCCGAGACGCCGGTCGTGGAGCCGCAGGTGACCAGCCGGCCGCCGCGCTTCAGGCAGAACAGGGACTTGGCCCAGGTGTCCGGCCCGACATGCTCGAAGACGATATCGACGCCCTTCTTGTCGGTCGCGCGGCGCACGATCGATTCGAAACGGTCCTTGTTGTAGTTGATGGCGACATCGGCGCCGAGGTCGAGGACCTTCTGGATCTTCTCGTCCGAGCCGACGGTGGTGAAGACATAGGCGCCGGCCTGCTTGGCCATGCGGATCGCCGTGGTGCCGATGCCGGAGCCGCCGGCCTGGATCAGCACGGTCTCGCCGGCTTCCAGCTTCGCGTTCTCGAACAGCATGTGCTCGACCGTGCCGAAGGTCGTGGTGGCGCAGGCGGCGTCGACGTCGTTGACGCCGTCAGGGATAGGGATCGCCTGGCGGGGGTCGAGATTGATGAGCTGGGCGGCGAGGCCGTCGATATGAAAGCCCATGATCCCGGCGATATTCTCGCACAGGTTTTCCTGGCCCTTCAGGCAGCGCTTGCAATGGCCGCAGGTGACGCCGGCATAAATCGCGACCCGGTCGCCGATCTTGTGGCTGGTCACGCCGTCGCCCAGCGCCACCACCTCGGCCGCGCCTTCGACCGCGACGGTCAGCGGCAGTTTCCGCTTGGCGAAAGCCATGCCGCGCAGGCCCCAGACGTCGATGTGGTTCAGCGCCACCGTCTTCATGCGGACCTGGATTTGGCCCGGCGGCGGGGCGGGCGGCGCCGCCATCTCCACGAGTTCGGTCCGGCCTTCCTGGATCAGGCGCAGCGCCAGCATCGTCATCCCCTGTCTTCTCTCACTTGGTCGCGGCCAGCAGCCCGCCGAGACCGCCATCCACCGTCAGGGTGGTGCCATTGACATATGCCGCCTCGTCGCGCAACAGAAAGGCGACGGTGGCGGCGATCTCGGTGGCTTTTCCAAGCCGCTGCGCCGGAATGGATTTGGCCAGCGCGGGCGGAACCTCGCCCGCCATGGCGGTGTCGATCCAGCCGGGCGCGATCACATTGGCGGTGACGCCGCGCCGCGCGACCTCGGTCATCAGGGTGCGGACATAAGCCTCCAGCGCGGCCTTGGACGCCGCATAGGCGCCGTTGCCGGCCACCCCGCGCGAGGCCGCCAGCGCGCCGATGGCGATGATGCGGCCCCGGCGCGACGCGGTCATGCCCCGCACCACGCCCTTTACCAGCGCCATGAAGGCGAAGAGATTGACCTGCATGACCTCGGCTGCGCGCTCGATATCGATCGTGGCGGCCAGCGCGTCGTGGACCGCGCCCGCGTTGTGGACGAAGCCATGGAAGGCCTCGTCCCGTGCCTGCATCGCCTCGGCGAAGGCGGCGACGGCGGCGCGGTCGGCGAGGTCGAGGCGCAGTGCCTCGGCCCCCGTCTCCTCGGCCAGGACCCGGGCGGCGGCCTCGTCGCTGCGCCAGGTGAAGACCACCTTGCAGCCATCGGCGGCGAGGCGCCGCACGATGGCGCCGCCGATACCCCCGGTGCCGCCGGTGACGAGGACCGCGTCGGCCATCAGTCCGGGTTACGCCCGATGACGAGGCAGACGTTCTGCCCGCCGAAGCCGAAGGAATTCGACAGGATCAGGTCGACATGGGCCGGCCGCGCCTCGTTCGGCACGAAATCGAGCGGAATGTCCTGCGGGCCGTCGTGATTGATCGTCGGCGGCAGCACCTGATGCTGCAGGGTCAGGATCGAGATCACCGCCTCGACGGCGCCGGCCGCGGTCAGGGCATGGCCGATCATCGACTTGTTGGACGAGACCGGCACGTCGCCCGCCTTGTCGCCGAACACCGCCTGGATGCCGAAGGCTTCCATCTTGTCGTTCTCGGGCGTCGAGGTGCCATGGGCGTTGATGTAGTCGACATCGTCCGGGGTGATGCCGGCATCGCCCAGCGCGTTGTTGATGGCGCGGATGATCGCCTCGCCGCTGGGGTTCGACCGGGTGCGGTGGAAGGTATCCGCCGCCTCGCCCACGCCCCTGATGTAGCCGAGGATGGTGGCGCCGCGCGCCCTGGCCGCTTCCGCGTCCTCGAGCACCAGGGCACCGGCGCCTTCCGCCATGACGAAGCCGTCGCGGCCCTTGCCGAAGGGACGGGCGGCCTTGGTCGGGTCCTCGTTGTTGGTCGAGAGCGCCGAGAGAAGCGTGAAGCGGATCAGGGCTTCCATGTGGATGGAGCCGTCGGTGCCGATGGCGAGGGCCGCCTTGGTCTGGCCCCGGCGGATCGCCTCGACGCCGAGCTGGATCGCCGTCGCGCCCGAGGCGCAGGCGGTGGTCAGGGTGATCGGGCTGCCCTTGGTGCCGAATTCGTCGGCCAGCTTGTCGGCGATGGTGCCGTTCAGGAAATCGACATAGAGGTCTTCGCCGGCCTGGGCGGCGGCCCCCATCATGCCGGCATAGGTATGGGGCTGGCCCGGGGCCTGGCGGTCGAGGCGGACGCGCTGCGGCCATTCGTGCTCGACCGGGGGCGAGGCCAGGAACAGGTCGCCCGGGAAATCGCCGGGCGCGCCGATCTTGGCCTGGGCGATCGCCTCCTCCGCCGCCGTCCGGGCGAGGGCGAAGGACAGCTGGGTCGCCGAGAAGGGCTGTTCCAGCAGGAAATCGACCGAGCCGCCGATCGTCGTCCGCAGATTGTCGGTCGGGAAGCGGGTGATGCGGTGGATACCGGATTCGCCGGCGACCAGCTTCTGCCAGTTCTCCTCGGCGCCCTGGCCGAGGGAGGTGACGATGCCGATACCGGTGACCGCGACGGCGCGAGAAGCCATGATCCTGTCCTTCCGCTCAGATGCGCTCGACGAGGGCGAGCCCCTCGCCGCGGCGGTGGCCCCAGGTGGAGACGACAACCTGGTCGAAATCCCGCGCCGGTGCCGCCTCGACCGGATCATCGGTCAGGGCCGGGAACAGCTTGCCCGTCCGCGCCGCCTTGATGGCGAGCACGAGGTTGGTGACGAAGGCGCATTCCATCGAATGGCCGAGCGCGGCCGCGGTCGCACGGACCTGGACCTGGTCCGGGCCGTTGACCTTGGCCAGCAGGAAATCATGTTCCTCGGCGGTCACCGGGCCGACGCCGGTCGCCGCCGACAGGACGGCGCAACCCGGCTTCGGCGCGACCTGCGCCCATTCGCGGGCGGCATTGGCGGTGGCCTGGCCGGGATCGCGGCGGCAGCGGTCGTTCACCACGGCTTTCAGCCGGGCGAGCGGCTTCGCGCCCCGGGCCTCGGCGCTTTCGCGCGATTCGATGACGAGGAAGGCACCGGCGGAGCCAAGGCACATGCCCGCCTTCGGGCGCTGCCAGAACGGGCGCTTCGGATCTTCCAGCAGATAGCCGCCGGCCTGATAGAGCAGCGGAATATCCTGGCGCGAGGCATTGAAGGCGCTGCCGACCAGGAAAAGATCGGCCTGGCCGCCCTGGATCCGCTCGAAAGCGACGCGGACGGCATCGACGCCCGCCGCTTCCTCGCCCATGAAGGTGCGGCTGGAGCCGGAAACGCCGAGCACGATCGAGATATTGCCGGCGAAGAGATTGGGCAGCTGCGCCAGGAACAGGGTCGGGCGCAGTTCGGTCTGCAGCTGTTCGGCCAGCAGGTTGCCGTCGTCCCGCCCGTTCAGGGCGGCGAGAATGGTCTCGTCCACCTTCTCGTCGCGCTCGCCCCCGCCAACACCGACCATCAGGTTGATCTGCTTCAGGACCTCGGGCGCGGCGCCCGCAAGCCCCGCCTGCTCCATGGCCATGGCGGCGGCGACGCAGCCCGACAGCATCAGGGGCCCCATGGCGCGCTGATCGCCGCGCTTGGGCACGAATTTGTCGAGCGGCGGCAGGCTCGCCGGGAAGATGGTGAAGGGGGGCAGGAAGCCGGTATCGGCGGCGGCGGCGATGGCCGCCGGGTCGTGCAGGCCCGCCCAGGTGGTTTCCAGATCCTGGCCCAGCGGCGACAGAAGCCCCTGGCCGGTGATCCAAACCTCGCGCGTCATGATGGTCCTAACCTTAACGAATCTCGGCTCAGGCGACACCGGTGTGGCCGACGGAGCGCACGAACTCCAGCATTTTTTCCCGGAGTTCCGGGGAGGGGAAGGGCAGGACGCGATAGCGGATTTCCGCGTCGGCGACCGTCTTGCCGTCTTTCAGGATGCGGGCCTCGCAGACCGCATAGCCCGAACCCTCGTGGGTCAGCTTGCTGTGCACGTCGAGCACGTCGCCCGGCACGATGAAGCTGCGGAATTTCGCCCGGTCGGCCTGGGCGAGGAAGGCCATCTTGTCGTAATTGTTGCGCGCGAGGATCATGTGACCGCCCGTCTGCGCCATGCATTCGAGGAGCAAGACGCCCGGCATCAGGGGATGGCCGGGGAAATGCCCCTCGAAGACCGTCGATTCGGTCGGGATCGTCGCCCGGCAGACGATGGTGCCGCCCTGGGCGTCCATCGTCTCGATGCGGTCGATGAGCTGGAAATATTCGAGCCGCATGGCCGGTTGGCCGATCAGGCCTTGGCGGCGCGCAGCTCGTCGATCTTGGCGGCGAGATTGGCCATGATGAAATAATCCTCGGTCGAGGCGCGGCCCTCGTTCACTTCCTTCATCCAGGCCTCGACCGGCATCTTGATGCCGAATTTCTTGTCGATGGCGAAGGTGACGTCGAGGAAATCGAGGCTGTCGATGCCGAGGTCGTCGATCGAATGGCTCTCCGGCGTGATGGTGTCGCGCTCGATGTTGCAGGTCTCGGCGATGATGTCGGCGATGGCGTCGAACGTATCAGACATGAAAATGGGCCCCTGGGGTCGAAAATCTCGCCGCAAGGTAAGGACTACGCCCGAATATTGCAATCTCGTCCGCGCAGGGCGGCCATGGGCGAAACGCGCCCCGGCTCAGCGGCATCAGCGCTTGCCGGGCCTCTGCGGGCGGATGCGCATGGCCATCGGGTGGCCGGCGGGCCTGGGGCCGGCGGCGGCGAGGCGCATGGACAGGGTGACGGCGCCGCCGCAGCGCGGGCAGGCGGCGTGGCGGCGCAGCTCCGGCAGGGTGAAATCGGCGCCGAGCTGGCGGATCAGGGCTTCGAGATCGACATCCGCGCCCTCCGCGCAGGGCGAACAGTCGAGCCGCAGGGCATAGCCGTTCTCGACCAGTTGACCGATCGTGTTCAGGCGCAGGGCGGGGATCTTGTCGGCCATGGGCGGCGGCGCTCGGTTTGTGGCATTCTTCCGCCACCATAGAGCGTCGGCCCTAGCGAAAGATTAATGATAATGACGAGTGATGCATGTACCGCGACGTGAGGATGGCCCTGTTCGAGGCCCTGCCCGGCGGATCCGAGGCATCGCAGATCTATCTGGGGCTGATCGTCTATATCCTGGTGCTGGCGGCGCTGCGCCGGGGCTTCGGCCATCTGGCGGGGATCGGCATCGTCATCCTGATCGGGCTGGCGCTCGAGGTCGCCGATGTCGTGTTCCTGCGCCAGTCGGCCCGGGGCGCCCTGCCCGACCTGCTGCATTTCACCCTGACGCCCCTCGCCCTCTTCGCGGCGGCGCGTGCCCGCCTGCTCAGGCTCTGATCCGATCATGGATTTCATCGCCGGCCCGGAAATCCTGGCCCTTCTCTTCGCCGTCGCCCTGGTCGCCGGCTGCATCGACGCCATCGCGGGCGGCGGCGGCCTGCTGACCGTGCCCGCGCTGCTTGCCGTTGGCGTTCCGCCGGCCGAGGCCCTGGCGACCAACAAGCTGCAGGGCAGTTTCGGCACCCTGATCGCCAGCATCACCTTCATCCGCCGGGGCGAGATCGACCTGCGCCGTTTCTGGCCCTTTATCGCGGCGACATTCCTCGGCGCCGTCATCGGGACCATCGGCGTCCGCCTGATCGATGCCTCGGCCCTCGCCGAGGTGATCCCGGCCCTGCTGATCGGCGTCGCGCTCTATGTCCTGCTGTCGCCCCGGGCGGGCGATATCGAGGCGCACCGCCGGGTCTCGGACGCCTTCTTCATCGCCGTCGTCGCCAGCGCCATCGGCGCCTATGACGGTTTCTTCGGCCCCGGCACCGGCTCCTTCTTCGCCATCGCCTTCGTCGCCCTGCTGGGCTATTCGCTGCGCCGGGCGACGGCCCATGCCAAGGTCCTGAACTTCACCTCGAACATCGCCTCCCTCGCGGTCTTCATCGGCGGCGGCCATGTCGTCTGGGTGATCGGCGGGGCGATGGCGCTGGGCCAGCTGATCGGGGCGCGCGTCGGCGCCCATCTGGTGATCAATGTCGGCGCCCGTATCGTGCGGCCGATCCTCGTCGTGATGTCGCTCGGCCTCGCCCTCAAGCTGCTGATCTGGGGCTGACCCCGGCGAGAACAGGCGTGGCCCGGGGCCGGAACAGATGATCGTCCGGCAGGCCGAGGCGCCGGCAGGCCAGCTGCGGCGGCGTATCCCGCATGACCCTCGGCACGAAGCGCACCAGCGGCCGCAGCAGGGCCACGGTTGCCGCTTGCGCCGCGGGCGCGCGCTGAAAGCCCAGCCGCTCCTTGGCCCAGTCGGGCAGGAGATCGATCCCCGCCCGCAGCAGCAGGCCCTGGCCAGCGCGGGGCAGCAGGCTGACGGCGGAGCCGCGCCGGGCGACCGCGAGGAAATTCTCCAGCTCGGGCCGGCGCTGAAGCCGGGGCGCCCAGCCCCGCAGGAAGGCGTCGACCGCCGCCGGGGTCCGGGGCAGCTCGAAACGGCCGTAGTCGGCGGCGACCGGCAGGGATTCGGTGATCAGCGCCTCCCGCTCCGCCGGGGAGAGTGGCGCGACCAGCCGATGGTAAGCCTCGGCGAAACCGTAACCGGCGGTCAGATGGACGAAGGCCATGCGCTCGGGATCGAAGGCGGAATAGCGGCCGCCGTCATCGAGCGGTCCCCGCACCCGGGCGTGGCGCCGCGCGACCTCGGCCATCAGCGCCGCCTTCGCGCTTTTCGAGGCATAGGTGCTGGCGAGCGCGGCCGACAGGGTGCGCTGGGTGCGGCCCAGCGTGTCGGTCTTGTAAGTCGAATAGGTATCGACCCCCTTGCCGATGCCCTCCTCCGCCAATTGGAGAATGACCGCCGGAATGGCGCCGATGGCGAAGACCATCGGGTTGGCCATGACCCGCCAGGTCACGCTGTCCGGACCGATGTCGCCCGGATCGCCCGGCCCGGCCAGGTAATCGACGCGAAAGGCCGGATCGACCGGCGCATAGACAAGATCGAGGGAACGGCGCAGTGGCCCGTGGATCGGCAGGCGCGCCAGCGACGACGCCAGAAATTCGCCCATACCCATGATGCTTTTCCCCGTTTTCAACCGGGTTCAGCATGGCAAAGCCGGAATATGACGAAAACTCCGGTTCCGGGCGGGCCGGCGGACCCTGTGCAACACGCTGAAAGATAAAGTGAATCGCGCGTCGGCTCGCATTTTCCCGGGGGGCCGGACAGGGGCTTCACTCGGATTTCAGCGCGCCGCCAGCACCTTGCGGATCGCCCCGGCGAGGATATCCACCTCATCCTCGGTCACGGTGAAAGCGGGGGTCAGATAGACGATATCGCCGAAGGGCCGCACCCAGACGCCGGCCTCGACGAAGGCGCGTTTCAGGGCGTTGAGATCGCCGATCCTGTCCAGCTGGACGACGCCGATGGCGCCCTTGACCCGGACATCGACGACGCCGGGCAGGTCCCGGCATTCGGGCAGCCGCGCCCGCAGCCAGCCCTCGATCGCCCGCACCTGGTCGAGGCGAGGTTCGCTCTCGAACAGGTCGAGGGAAGCATTGGCGACCGCGCAGGCCAGGGCATTGCCCATATAGGTCGGCCCGTGCATCAGCGCGGCGGAAGCCCGGTCGTCCCAGAAGGCGTCGAACACGCGGGTCGTCGCCACGGTCGCGGCCAGCGCCATGGTGCCGC
>JAOZVS010000033.1 GCA_025869435.1 Zavarzinia sp. | reverse complement strand
CCTGTTCCCCATGCTGCGTGACCAGGTCATCGCCTTCGGTCAGGCCCTGCCGGACCTGATCGACCGCGCTCAGGGCGCCGGGCGCGGGCTGATCGACAGCATCATGGCGGAATTGACCCGTCAGCAGCGCACGGCGGTTTCCTCGGGCCTCAACGAAGTGGGCAAGAGCGCGGTCACCATGCTGGGGGATCTCGTCTCGCGCCTGTGGTCGGGTGGGCTCGTCGTCGTCGATTTCATCTCGATCATGCTGATCACCCCGGTCGTCGCCTTCTATCTGCTGCGCGACTGGGAAAGGATCATCGTCGCCATCGACAGCTGGCTGCCCCGGCCCTACGCCCCCACGATCCGCGAGCAGGCACGGCTGATCGACCGGGCGCTGGCCGGCTTCGTGCGCGGGCAGCTCGGCGTCTGCCTGATCTCGGGCACGCTCTATGCCCTGGGCTGGACCATCGCCGGGCTGAATTTCGGCCTGATCATCGGCCTCGTCGCCGGTTTCCTGGCCTTCATTCCCTATGTTGGCGGCCTTGTCGGCCTGCTGCTGGCGATGATCGTCGGCCTTGGCGAGGTCGGCCTCGACTGGGTGCGGCTCGGCTCCATCCTCGGGGTCTATCTCATCGTTCAGGGGCTGGAGGGCACCTTCATCCAGCCGCGCCTCGTCGGCCGCAGTGTCGGCCTGCATGATCTGTGGATCGTCTTCGCCATCCTCGCGGGCGGTGCCCTCTTCGGCTTCCTGGGCGTCCTGCTGGCGGTGCCGGCGGCGGCGGCGATCGGCGTGCTGGTCCGTTTCGGCCTGCAGCGCTATCTCGCCAGCCGTTTCTACAAGGGCGAGGCGGACAGTGTCGGCTGACCATGCCCCGGTCCAGATCCCGCTGGATCTGCCCTTTCGCAGCGCCCTTGGCCGCGACGACCTGATCGTCCACGCCGGCAACGAGGCGGCGGTGAATTTCATCGCCCGCTGGCCCGACTGGCCGGGGCGGATCCTCGCGCTTGCCGGGCCGGCCGCCTCGGGCAAGACCCATCTGGCCGAAGTCTGGGCCGAGGCTGCCGGCGCCCACCGGATCGCGCCGGCCGACCTGACCTCGGCCCTGGTGCCCGAAATCGCCGCCGGCCCCCTGCTGATTGAAGGGGCGGACGAGATCGCGGACGAGACGGCGCTGTTCCACCTGATCAACCTCCTGCGGGAAGAAGGCGGCAGCCTGCTGATGACGGCGCGCGCCGCCCCGGCGCGCTGGCCGGTCAGCCTGCCGGATCTGCGCTCCCGCCTCGGGGCGGTGCCGGTCGCGAACCTTGGCCTGCCGGACGAGGCGACCCTGGCCGCCCTCGTCGCCAAGCTGCTGGCCGACCGGCAGCTGAGCCTCGAGGCCCGGCTGCTCGACTGGCTGGTGACGCGGATCGACCGGACGCCCGCCGCCGCGCGCGCCGTCGTCGCCGCCCTCGACCGGGAATCGCTCAGTGTCGGCGGGCGCCTTGGCCCCGCGCTGGTGCGCCGGGTGGTCGCCGGCTTCGCCACGGGGGAGGAAGCGGCACCGCCGCCATGACACTGTCATTTTGCTGTTGTAGTTTTCGCGCCATAATCGACGATCTTTGTTGAAGGAGTGGCCCGTGACCGACAGCGCCCCGAACCTGGCGGCGGCCAGCGCAGACGAGTATGAAACTGCCCCGACCGTGGCGCCCCAGGTCGCGCTGACCAGCCCGGACCGTTTCATCAATCGCGAACTATCGTGGCTGGCCTTCAATTACCGGGTGCTGGACGAAGCCTGGAACGTGAAGCACCCGCTGCTCGAGCGGCTGCGCTTCCTGTCGATCTCGGCCAACAACCTCGACGAATTCTACATGGTCCGGGTCGCCGGCCTGCGCGGTCAGGTCCGCGCCGGGGTCGAGACCCTGAGCTATGACGGTCTGACCCCGGCCCAGCAGCTGGCCGCGATCAACGCCATGGCCAGCAAGCTGATGGCCGACCAGCAGCGCTGCTGGATCGACCTCAATCACGAAATGCGCACCGCCGGTGTTTTCGTGTTGCAGCCCGAGGAATTGACCGCGGACGAGCTGACCTGGCTGTCCGGCCGCTTCCTCGACTATATCTTCCCGGTGCTGACGCCGCTCGCCATCGATCCGGCGCACCCCTTCCCCTTCCTGCCCAACCTCGGCTTCGCCAGCGTCCTGCAGCTGAAGCGCAAGTCCGACGGCCAGCAGATGAAGGCGCTGCTGCCGCTGCCCAGCCAGATCGAGCGTTTCATCCGCCTGCCGGGCGACGATATCCGCTTCATCAGCCTCGAGAACGTGGTCGGCCTGTTCTTCGACCGGCTGTTCCCGAATTACGAACTGACCGGCAAGGGCCTGTTCCGCCTGATCCGCGACAGCGACATGGAAATCGAGGAAGAGGCGGAAGATCTGGTCCGCCTGTTCGAATCGGCGCTGAAGCGCCGCAGGAAGGGTGTCGTCATCCGCCTGAAGATCGACAGCGCCATGCCCGAGGACCTGCGCCGTTTCGTCGTCGAGGAAATGGAAGCCTCGGCCTCGGATGTCGTCGTCGTCGACGGCATCCTCGGCCTCGCCGATACCAAGCAGCTGATCACCGACGATCGGCCGGACCTGAAGTTTCCGCCCTATAATCCGCGATTTCCCGAACGGATCCGCGATTTCGGCGGCGATTGCTTCGCCGCCATCCGTTCCAAGGACATCATCGTCCACCATCCTTACGAATCCTTCGACGTGGTGGTCCAGTTTCTGCGTCAGGCTGCGCAGGATCCCGCGGTCGTCGCGATAAAGCAGACGCTCTACCGCACTTCGAACGACAGCCCGATCGTCAAGGCGCTGGTCGAGGCGGCGGAGGCGGGCAAGGTCGTCACCGCCCTCGTCGAGTTGAAGGCCCGTTTCGACGAAGCCGCCAACATCAAGTGGGCGCGCGATCTCGAACGCGCGGGCGTGCAGGTGGTCTATGGCTTCCTCGAGCTGAAGACCCACGCCAAGATCAGCCTCGTCGTCCGGCGCGAGCCGAGCGGCCAGCTGGTGACCTATACCCATTTCGGCACGGGCAATTATCACCCGATCACCGCCCGCATCTATACCGACCTGTCCTATTTCACCGCCGACCCCGTGCTGGGCCGCGATGCCGCCTATCTGTTCAACTTCCTGACGGGTTATGCCCGGCCGGAACATCTCGTGAAGCTGGCGGCTTCGCCCGACACGCTGCGCCCGACCCTGCTGCGCCTGATCGAGGACGAAATCGAACACGCCAAGGCCGGTCGCCCGGCCGAGATCTGGTCGAAGATGAACAGCGTGGTCGATCCCGAGATCATCGACGCGCTTTACCGCGCCTCGCAGGCCGGGGTGCAGATCGAACTCGTGGTGCGCGGCATCTGCTGCCTGCGCCCGGGCGTGCCGGGCCTGTCCGAGAATATCCGGGTGAAGTCGATCGTCGGCCGCTTCCTCGAGCATTCGCGCATCGTCTGCTTCGGCGCCGGTCACGAGATCCCGTCGAATCACACCAAGGTCTTCATGTCCTCGGCCGACTGGATGCCGCGCAACCTCGACCGAAGGGTCGAGACCCTGGTGCCGATCCTGAACGCCACGGTTCACGCCCAGGTGCTGGACCAGATCATGATCGCCAATCTCAAGGACGAGGCGCAGTCGTGGGATCTGCGTCCCGACGGCAGTTTCGTCCGGGTCCATGCCAAGGATGGCGGCTTTTCAGCGCACAACTATTTCATGACGAATCCGAGCTTGTCGGGTCGCGGCAAGGCGCTTAAGACCGGCCAGGCACCGCGCCTGGTGCTGGACGAACAGTGACCTGGAACGTGATGAGTATTGCCGAGGCTCCAGCGCATCGAACGAAGGGCAAGCAGATCGGGCGGGTCGGGGTCGTCGACATCGGCTCCAATTCGGTCCGCCTCGTGGTCTACGAAGGCAGCGGCCGCAATCCGGCGACGATGTTCAACGAAAAGGTCCTGTGCGGCCTTGGCCGCAAGCTGGCTTCGACCGGCCGGCTGGACCCTGAAGGCCTCGCGTCCGCCTATGCCGCGCTGGAGCGATTCGTCGCCCTGTCCCGGGTGATGGCGGTGCGCCACCTCGACATCGTGGCGACGGCGGCGGTGCGCGATGCCAGCGACGGCGCCGAATTCGTCGCCCGGGCCGGTGAAATCTCCGGCCTGCCGATCCGGGTGCTGTCGGGCCAGGAGGAAGCCTATTTCTCGGCCGAAGGCGTGCTGTCCGCCATTCCCGATGCCGATGGGCTGGTGGGCGACCTCGGCGGCGGCAGTCTCGAACTCGTCATGGTGGGCGACGGCGGCGTCGGCACCCAGGCGACGACCCCGCTCGGCCCCCTGCGCCTGATGGAAGTCGCGGGCGGCGACAAGGCCAGGGCGACCCAGATCATCGACCAGACCCTGGCGGAGTTGCCTTGGCTCGACCAGTTGCGCGGCCGTAGTTTCTTCGCGGTCGGCGGCGCCTGGCGGGCGCTGGCCAAGATCCACATGGCGCAGGTTTCCTACCCCTTGCGGGTGCTGCATCATTACCGCATCCAGCGCGGCGACGTGCGCGACCTCTCGCGCGTCATCGCCAATCTGTCGCGTGACAGTCTGGAGCGGATTTCGGGCCTGTCCCGCCGCCGGCTCGACACGCTGCCCTTCGCCGCGCTGCTGCTCGATCGGGTGCTGAAGGCGGCGCGGCCGCGCGATGTCGTGTTCTCGGCCTATGGCCTGCGCGAGGGCCTGCTCTACAGCCGCCTGCCGGCACGGGAGCGCGGCCTCGACCCGCTGATCGAGACCGCCTGCGAGATGGGCGCGCGCATGGGCCGTTTCGCCGAGCACGGCGATGAAATGTTCGCCTGGACCGCCCGGCTCTTCGCCGACGAGAACCCGGAAGACCGGCGCCTGCGCCGCGCCGCCTGCCATCTGTCCGACATCGGCTGGCGCGGCCATCCCGACTACCGCGCCCAGCAAAGCCTGTTCGAGATCCTGCGCGGCCCCTTCGTCGGCATCGATCATCAGGGACGGGCCCAGCTTGCCCTCGCGATCTATGCCCGCTATGACGGCGACCCCGAGGCGGGCGCCTGCCGCCAGGCTTCCGCCGTGCTCGACGAGAAGCAGATCCTGCAGGCCAAGGTCATGGGCTGCGCATTCCGTCTCGGCCACTGTCTGTCGGGGGCGACGCCCGGCGTGCTGCACGATTGCTCGCTGGAAGTCGCGGGCGGCAATCTGGTGCTGCGCCTGCCCAGGCGCCACATGCATCTCGACGGCGAAGTCGTCCGCCGCCGCCTCGCCGCCGTTGGCCGCCTGCTCGGTTGCCCGGTCACGGTCGAGGCGACGGCGTAAGGCCGGCTCTCACCTCCTCGTCACTCCGGCGAAGGCCGGAATCTTGATCAGGACAGGGCGCCTTTTCGTCACGAGGTTCCGGCCTTCGCCGGAACGACGACAATTGAATGGCGCTTAAGCCGCGCTCGGCAGTGTCGCCTGATCGCGGCGCAGGCGGCGGTGCAGGCGGAGGGCGAAGACGAGTTCGACCATCAGCATGGCGAGGCCCAGCAGGACCCAGGCGGCATTGCCGGTCAGGGTCGAGGCGATCAGGCCGAAATCATAAAATCCGTGCAGGGCGATCGGCACCAGAAGGGCCGCCGCGATCAGTTGGCCCGCCCTCTGGGGCTCGAAATGGGCGCGGGCGACGTAGAAGCCCATGATCGCCCCCAGCATGGCATGACCCGGCACGGCGGACAGCGCGCGGATCAGGGCGATGCCCAGCCAGCCGTCGCCGCCGCCGATGACATAGAGCAGATTCTCGAGGGCGGCGAAGCCGAGCGAGGCGGCGACGCCATAGACAAGGCCGTCCATCGGCTCGTCGAAGGCCTTGTGGCGCCGGCAATAGAGGAGGAGCACCGCCAGCTTGAAGGCTTCCTCGGGGATCGCCGCCAGCAGGAAGGCCCGGGCCGCGGCCAGCGCGAAAGGGTCCGCGATCAGGGGCTCGATCGCCGCGCCGAGGGGCAGCACGATGGCGAGGATCGGCAGGGCCGTCGCGAGGCCCAGAAAGAAAGTGCCGAGAATGGCCCTCTTCGGCTCCGGGAAACGGTCGCTGGTGACGAAATAGACCAGCAGGACGAGGGCGGGCAGCAGCGCGGCCCCGATCATGATCAGCGGCGCCATGCGGCTCCCCCCGTCCGGTCGTTCAGGCTCAGCCGGCGTTCTGGCCGAGCTTGATCAGCTTGATCCGCCTTCCCTCGGCGGCAAGCGCGAGGCGCCCGTGCTTCAGGTCGAGGGCGGCTTCGCCGAAGACCTTGCGTCGCCAGCCCTGAAGGGCGGGGACATTGGCCTCGTCGTCACCGGCGATCGCCTCGAGGTCGGCGGTATTGGCCACCAGCTTCTGGGCGACGCCATGATCCTCGCATTGGAGTTTCAGCATCACCTTCAGCAATTCGACCAGCGGGCCAATGCCGCGCGGGGCTTCGGCCACCTTCTCGGATTCAGGCAACAGGTCTTCCGGGCAGTCGAGGCCGCGCTGCACCGCTTCGAGCAGCGACGGGCCGAGGCGGCCGTCGGCGAAACCCTTGGGCACGCCGCGCGACTGCTTCATGTCGTCGATCGAAGTCGGCGGATGGGCCGCGATCTCGAGGAGGGCGTCGTCCTTCAGCATCCGGCCGCGCGGCAGGTCGCGGGCGCGGGCCTCGGTCTCGCGCCAGGCGGCGACTTCGCGCAGGACGGCGAGGAAGCGGCGGTTGCTGGTCCTCGTCTTGATCCGCTGCCAGGCATCTTCCGGCTCGACGATATAGGTGCCGGGGTCCATCAGGACCGCCATCTCGGTGTCCAGCCATTCGGTGCGGCCGCTGCGCTCCAGCTCGGCCCACAGCACCTCATAGACCTTGCGCAAATGGGTGACGTCGCCGATGGCATAGGTCAGCTGGCGGTCGGTCAGGGGGCGGCGGCTCCAGTCGGTGAAACGCGACGATTTGTCGAGACCGGCCTTGGCGATCTTGGCCACCAGGGTTTCGTAGGACACGCTGTCGCCATAGCCGCAGACCATGGCCGCGACCTGGGTATCGAACAGCGGCTCGGGGATGCGGCCCGACAGTTTCAGGAAAATCTCGATGTCCTGTCGGGCGGCATGGAAGACTTTCAGCACCTTGGGGTCGACCATCAGGTCGAACAGGGGCTGCAGGTCGATCAGCGGGGCGACGGGATCGATGATGGCGGCGACATCCGGCCCCGCGACCTGCACGAGGCAGAGCTTCGGCCAATAGGTGTTGTCGCGCAGGAATTCCGTGTCGACGGTGACATATTCGGCTTGTTTCAGGCGCTCGACCAGCGCCGTCAGCTCTTCCGTGTCCTTGATGTGGAGGTAACCCTTAGGCATCGGAAAATCATTCGTCCTTTCAGCACTCGGCGACCGGCAGCGGATCCGTCAGGACCGCCAGCGCAAGACACGCGCCTTGACCGGATTCTGGAATTCGCGCCCTTCGGCCTTGGCCCGGGCGAATTCCTTCTTGAGAAGATAGTACCATTTGGCCTGGGTATCCGCGTCTTCGAGCAGCATCAGCGACGGATTATGGGCAAGCCCCGCCTGCTGCATGGTGACGATGTCGCCATCCTGTTTCAGGAAGGTGCGGGCGAAATGGCGCAGGATGGGTTTCATCACCGTCACCCAGGGCATGGTCCAATACATGACCTGGGTGATCTCGCAGGAATTGGCGGTCAGGGGCGTGATCGCCGTCAGGCCGGCGAAGCGATGCTTGCCGACCGAGATTTCCTCGGTGCGGATACCGGGCAGGCGGAAGGCGATCTCGGTCTCGGGCTTACCGCCGAGCAGGCGATAGGCGAAGGAATTCTTCGACGGCGCATGGCGCACCATGGTGAAGCCGAGGAAGGAGGGGGCGAACTGCTTCGCCTTCTCGTGCATCGACGCCTTGGTCCGCCACCACCACGAGCGATGGACATAGGGCCCATGGGCCGGGTCCATCAGCCCCACCACCGCATCGTCGAGCGGGCAGGGGAAGATCATCTTCTCGACATGGGACGGGCGGGCGCCCGGCTCGAAGCCGGGCACGTCCGGCACCGGCACCGTCTCGGCCGCCGCCGGATCGCCGATGAAGATCCAGATCAGGCCGTGTTTCTCGACCAAGGGATAGCGCCGCACCTTGATGCGATCGATCTTGATGTCCTGGTCGGCGGTCAGGGCGGGAATGTCGGTGCAGGTTCCCGTCCTGTCGAAGCGCCAGCCGTGATAGCAGCATTCGACGTCCCGCCCGTCGAACCGGCCGCAGGACAGCGGAATGCCCCGGTGCGGGCAGATATCGCGAAGGGCGAAGGCCGTGCCGTCGGTTTCCCGGGCCAGCAGCACGGGCTCGCCCAGCAGGCTTTTCGCCAGCATGGCGCCCGGCTTCAGTTCCCGCGCGGGCAGGGCGAGATACCACAGGTCGCGCAGCCAGACGGGCGCGTCGACGCCGCGGGCGGGTCGAATTTCGGCGGATTCCGGGGGTGTCGTGGCGGCGGTATCGGTCATGATCCCGCTTGTTAGCAAATTTCCACGGGAAATGCCCCCCTCCAGATGACGCATGGCTGTTGCAAGGCTTGCGGGCCGGGCTTGCTAAGGCGCGCCCGCCCCCGTAAAACCCGGCCATCGCATCGGAGTTGTTCGAAACCATGCACGCCTATCGCACCCATACCTGCGGCCAGCTGACCGCCGCCGACATCGGTTCGACCGTTCGCCTGTCCGGCTGGGTCCATCGCAAGCGCGACCACGGCAACCTGCTGTTCGTCGATCTGCGCGACCATTACGGCATCACGCAATGCGTGGTCGAAACCGATGAAGCCGCCTTCGCGACGGTCGAGTCCCTGCGGTCGGAATCGGTCATCACCGTCACCGGCCGTGTGGTGAAGCGCGCCGAAGGCACCGAGAACGCCAATCTCGCCACCGGCGCGATCGAGATCCGCATCGGCGAGATCGCGGTCCAGTCGGCGGCGGAAGAACTGCCGATGCCGGTCTTCGGCGATCAGGAGTACCCGGAAGAGATCCGCCTGAAGTACCGCTTCCTCGATCTTCGCCGCGAAAAGCTGCACCAGAACATCATCCTGCGCTCGAAGGTGATCTCCAGCTTGCGCCGGCGCATGATCGACCAGGGCTTCATGGAATTCCAGACGCCGATCCTGACGGCGTCCAGCCCCGAGGGCGCGCGCGACTTCCTGGTGCCCAGCCGGATGCATCCGGGCAAGTTCTATGCCCTGCCCCAGGCGCCCCAGCAGTTCAAGCAGCTCCTGATGGTCGCGGGCTTCGACCGCTATTTCCAGATCGCGCCCTGTTTCCGCGACGAGGATGCCCGCGCCGACCGCAGCCCGGGCGAATTCTACCAGCTCGATCTCGAGATGAGCTTCGTGACCCAGGACGATGTCTTCGCGGCGGTGGAGCCGGTCGTCGCCGGCGTGTTCCGCGAATTCTCGACGAAGCGGATCGCCGATGGCGCCTTCCCCCATATCGCCTATCGCGACTCGATGCTGTGGTATGGCAACGACAAGCCGGACCTGCGCAACCCGATCAAGATCGTCGACGTCTCGGAAATCTTCCGCGGCTCGGGCTTCGGCATTTTCGCCAAGGCGGTCGAGCAGGGCGCCGTGGTGCGTGGCATTCCGGCGCCGGGCGCCGGCAGCCAGCCCCGCAGCTTCTTCGACAAGATGAACGACTGGGCACGAGGCGAAGGCGCCGCCGGCCTTGGCTACGTCATCTTCGAGGGCGAGGCGGGCAAGGGCCCCGTCGCCAAGAACATCGGGCCGGAGCGGGTCGCCCAGCTCAAGGAAATCTCGGGCTGCAAGGATGGCGACGCCATCTTCTTCGCCTGCGACAAGGAATTGTCGGCCGCCAAGCTGGCCGGTTTCGCCCGCACCCGCATCGGCAACGAACTCGACCTGATCGAGAAGGACACCTTCCGCTTCTGCTGGATCGTCGACTTCCCGATGTTCGAATATGACGAGGACGAGAAGAAGATCATCTTCTCGCACAACCCGTTCTCGATGCCCCAGGGCGGCATGGAAGCGCTGGAAACCCGGGACCCGCTGACCATCAACGCCTATCAGTACGACATCGTCTGCAACGGCATCGAACTGTCGTCGGGCGCGATCCGGAACCATCGCCCGGACATCATGCTGAAAGCCTTCGACATCGCCGGCTATCCGGCGGACGAGGTCGAGCGGCGCTTTGGCGGCATGCTGAACGCCTTCCGCTATGGCGCCCCGCCCCACGGCGGCATCGCCCCGGGTGTCGACCGCATCGTCATGCTGCTGGCGGACGAGCCGAACATCCGCGAAGTCATCGTCTTCCCGATGAACCAGAAGGCCGAGGACCTGATGATGGGCGCCCCCGCCGAGGTGACGCCCAAGCAGCTCCGCGAACTCTCGATCCGGCTGGCCGTGCCGGAGAAGAAGTAAGCTCAGCCTCCGACATTCGTCATTCCGGCCATTATTCGTCATTCCGGCGAAGGCCGGAATCTCGCGACGAGAAGGCGCCCCATCCTTGCCGAGATTCCGGCCTTCGCCGGAATGACGAAAGGGCGGGAGGGGGCCTCTCCCGCCCCTCCGGGGGGCTGGTTTCGGCAACGGGAACGAGTCATTGTCCAGCCCTGCCCTGGGAATAAGGGGCAAGGGAGGTAACGATGATTCTCTATGGTGTGGGCCTGTCCCCGTTCGTCCGCAAGACGCTGGTCACCTTCAAGGAAAAGGGCCTCGTCTTCGAGCAGCGTCCGGTGATGCCGGGCGACAAGAGCGACGAATTCCGCTGCGCGAGCCCGCTCGGCAAGATTCCCGGCTTCGCCGACGGCGATTTCAAGATCTGCGACTCGACCGCGATCATCACCTATGTCGAGGCGAAATTCCCCGAAAAGCCGGTGCTGCCGGCCGATCCCGCGCAGCGCGCCCGCACCATCTGGTTCGAGGAATTCGCCGATACCGTCCTGTCGGCGCAGGTCGCGCCGATCTTCTGGAACCGCGTGGTCCTGCCCCGCATGATGGGTCAGGCTGGTGACGAGGCCGCCGCGGCCAAGGCCGAGACGGAAGGCCTCCCGCCGCTCCTCGCCTATCTCGAGGGCCAGATCCCGGCCAGCAACTTCCTGGTCGGCGACCGGCTGACCCTGGCCGATATCGCCGTGGCCGCCCAGATCGTCAATCTGATGCACGCGGGCTACGAGATCGACGCCGCGACCTATCCCAAGCTGGCCGCCTATGCCGCCACCATCCTGGCCCGCCCCGCCTTCATCGAGGCGCTGACGGCGGAAAAGGCCATGTTCGGCGGCTGAGAGAGCTGCACCGTCGTCATGCCGCACCCATGGTGTGCGGCATGGCAATGGTCGCCGACATCTGGTAACGTCCGCCCCCTGCCATCATCATCTGGAGGGCGCGCTGCCGTGTCCGTCATTGCCTTGGCGTCCGATCACGCCGGCGTCGAACTGAAATCCTTCCTCGCCGATGAACTCAAGGCCCGTGGTTTCGAGGTGCTGGATCTCGGCACCAACGGGCCGGCGTCGGTCGACTATCCCGATTTCGGTTATGCCCTGGCGCAGGCCGTGACCACCGGCAAGGCCGAGAAGGGCATCGCCATCTGCGGCTCGGGCATCGGTATTTCGATCGCGCTGAACCGCGACCCCCTGATCCGCGCCGCGCTCTGCCACAACGGCCTGACCGCGCGCCTGTCGCGCCAGCACAACGACTCCAATGTGCTGGTGCTGGGCGCGCGCATGATCGGCCTAGAGGTTGCGCGCGATTGCCTTGTCGCCTTCATCGAGACCCCCTATGAAGGGGGCCGCCATGCCGGCCGTGTCGCCAAGCTGGGATGCCCGCCGAGTTCGGGCGGCCCCGGCGCCTCGTCCTGCTGAACCCGTTTCGTCCCCCGATCTGCGAGGTCCGCCCATGACCGCGACTCCCGCCGCCCTTTCCAATCTCTCGCCCTTCTTCGGCGGCAGCCTTGCCGACCGGGATCCCGAACTCGCCCATGCGATCGACCTCGAGCTGCACCGCCAGCAGAATTTCATCGAGCTGATCGCGTCCGAGAACATCGTCTCCAAGGCGGTGCTGGAAGCCCAGGGCTCGGTCCTGACCAACAAATATGCCGAAGGCTATCCGGGCAAGCGCTACTACGGCGGCTGCGAAGAGGTCGACAAGGCGGAAGCCGCGGCGATTTCCCGCGCCTGCCAGCTGTTCGGCGCGACCTATGCCAACGTCCAGCCCCATTCGGGCGCCCAGGCCAATCAGGCGGTGTTCTTCGCCCTGCTGTCGCCGGGCGACACGTTCCTCGGCCTCAACCTCGCCGCCGGCGGTCACCTGACCCATGGCGCGCCCGCCAACCAGTCGGGCAAGTGGTTCAAGCCGGTGCCCTATTCGGTGAAGCCGGATACACATCAGATCGACTTCGCCGAGGTCGAGGCGCTCGCGCTCGAGCATAAGCCGAAGCTGATCATCGCCGGGGGCTCGGCCTATCCGCGCCAGATCGATTTCGCGAAATTCCGCGAGATCGCCGACAAGGTGGGCGCCTGGTTCATGGTCGACATGGCGCATTTCGCCGGTCTCGTCGCGGGCGGCGCCCATCCGAACCCGCTGGATCACGCCCATGTCGTGACCACCACCACCCACAAGACCCTGCGCGGTCCGCGCGGCGGCATGATCCTGTCGCGCGACGCCGACCTCGGCAAGAAGATCAATTCGGCGGTCTTCCCCGGCCTTCAGGGCGGCCCGCTGATGCATGTGATCGCCGCCAAGGCGGTCGCCTTCGGCGAAGCGCTGCAGCCCGAATTCAAGGCCTATGCCCGCCAGGTGGTCGAGAACGCCAGGGCGCTGGCCGAGCGCCTGAAGGGCCACGGCTTCGACCTCGTCTCGGGCGGGACCGACACCCATCTGATGCTGGTCGACCTGCGCCCCAAGAAGCTGACCGGCAACATCGCCGAGAAGGCGCTCGACCGGGCCCAGATCACCTGCAACAAGAACGGCATTCCGTTCGACCCTGAAAAGCCGATGGTCACCTCGGGCATCCGTCTCGGCACGCCCGCAGGCACCACGCGGGGCTTCGGCGTCGCCGAATTCCAGTATATCGGCGACCTGATCGCCGAGGTGCTGGACGGTCTCGCCGCAAATGGCGTCGAGGGTAACGGCGCGGTCGAGAAGGCGGTGGCGGAGAAGGTCACGCGGCTTTGCGCCGATTTCCCGATCTATCGTTAATCCAGTGAGGCGGCGCCGCGCCGGGTTTTCGCGGCGCCGCTCATTTCGTCGGGGCTAAGGGGGAATAGGATGCGCTGCCCGTTCTGCGGCCATGAAGAAACCCAGGTGAAGGACAGCCGTCCGACCGAGGATAACGCGGCGATCCGGCGGCGGCGTTTCTGCCCCGGCTGCGGCGCCCGTTTCACCACGTTCGAGCGGGTGCAACTGCGCGAAATCACCATCGTGAAGAAGAGCGGCCGCCGCGTGCCCTTCGACCGCGACAAGCTGGCCCGGTCGATCATGATCGCCATGCGCAAGCGCCCCGTCGAGCCCGAGCGGGTGGAGCGGATGATCTCGGGCATCGTCCGGCGGCTCGAATCCATGGGCGAGAGCGAAATCCCCTCGGATCTCGTCGGCGAGATGGTGATGGAGGGCCTCGCGTCCATCGATTCCGTGGCCTATGTCCGCTATGCCTCGGTCTATCGCAATTTCCGCGAGGCCAAGGATTTCGAGACTTTCGTCGGACGGCTGGCCGGTGCGGACAACGACTGACCGCTTTTCCGACATGGACCGCCGCCACATGGCGGCGGCGCTGACCCTTGCCCGGCGTGGTCTCGGCAATGTCGCGCCCAATCCGGCGGTCGGCTGCATCCTGGTGAAGGACGGTATCGTCGTCGGCCGGGGCTGGACCCAGCCCGGCGGCCGGCCCCATGCCGAGACCGAGGCGCTGGCGCGGGCCGGCGCGAAGGCGCGGGGCGCCACCGCCTATGTGACGCTGGAGCCCTGTTCCCACCACGGCAAGACCGGCCCCTGCGCCGAGGCCCTGGTCGCGGCCGGCGTCGCCCGAGTCGTCGTCGCCACCATCGATCCGGACCCGCGGGTCGCGGGGCGGGGCCTCGCCATGCTCAAGGCGGCCGGCATCGCGGTCGAGACCGGCTGCATGGAATGCGAGGCGCAAGTCCTCAACGCCGGCTTCTTCTGCAAGCTGGACGGACGGCCGACGATCACCCTGAAGCTGGCGACCAGCCTCGACGGCTGCATCGCGACGCGAACCGGCGACAGTCAGTGGATCACCGGCGAACTGGCCCGCGCCCGCGCCCATCTGCTGCGGGCGGAACATGACGCGGTGATGGTCGGCGTCGGCACGGCGATCGCAGACAATCCGCAGCTGACCTGCCGCCTGCCGGGCCTTTCGCACCGCTCGCCGGTACGGATCGTCGCCGATGGCCGGTTGCGCCTGCCGCTGACCCATTATCTGGTGCGCACGGCCTGCGAAGTGCCGACCATTCTCTTCACCAATGCCGGCAATCCGGCGGAGCGGCGCGGCGTCTACACAAGGGCCGGTGTCGAGGTGATCGAGGTGCCGAGTGGCCCGGGCGGCCATCCGGATCCGGCGCAGGCGATGAAGCGCCTGGCCGAGAAGGGCATCACCAGGGTCCTGGTCGAGGGCGGCGGTCAGGTGGCCGCCAGCATCGTCCATGCCCGCCTCGTCGATCGTCTCTACTGGTTCCGCGGCCCCAGCATCATCGGGGACGAGGGCCGGCCCGCCGTTGGCGCCCTCGGGCTCGACAAGCTGAAGCTGGCGCCGACCTATGCGCTGGACGCGGTCGAGCGTCTCGGGGATGACCTCTTGGAAATCTACCGTCTGTCCCGTTAAGAGTGGCCCCCATGTTCACCGGCATCATCACCGACGTTGGCCGAATCGCGGCCGTAGAGCAGCGCGGCGACACCCGTTTCCGCATCGAGACCGCCTTCGACATGGGCGGTGTCGCGATCGGCGCGTCCATCGCCTGTTCCGGCGTCTGCCTGACCGTGGTCGACAAGGCGCCGTCGAAGGGCGGTGCACCGGCCTGGTTCGAGGTCGATGCCTCGGCCGAGACCCTGCGCAAGACCAGGTTGGGCGACTGGCGCCCGGGTAGTCTCGTCAATCTCGAGCGCTCGCTGAAGGTGGGCGACGAGATGGGCGGCCATATCGTCACCGGCCATGTCGACGGGCTCGCCACCGTCGTTTCGGTCGAGCCCGAGGGCGATTCCCTGAAGATCACGATCGAGGCGCCCGAGGGCTTCGCCCGTTATGTCGCGGCCAAGGGCTCGGTCGCGCTCGATGGCGCCTCCCTGACCGTGAATTCGGTCGACGGCGCCCTGTTCACCATCAACGTCATCCCCCACACACAGACGATGACGACTTTCCGGCGCGAGCTGATCGTGCCCGGAGCGCGCCTGAACTTCGAAATCGATGTCCTGGCGCGTTACGTGGCCCGACTGCAGGAGTGGCGTGCATGAGCGAATGGACCAATTACCTGTCCCCGATCGAGGACATCATCGAGGATGCCCGCAACGGCCGGATGTTCATCCTCGTCGACCATGAGGACCGCGAGAACGAGGGTGATCTCGTCATCCCGTCCCAGATGGCGACGCCCGAGGCGATCAACTTCATGGCGCGCTATGGCCGTGGCCTGATCTGCCTGTCGATGACCCGCCAGCGGGTGGAACAGCTTGGCCTTACCCTGATGAGCCGGGACAATCTCTCGCGCCATCAGACCGCCTTCACCGTCTCGATCGAGGCGCGGGAAGGGGTGACCACCGGCATTT
>JAOZVS010000032.1 GCA_025869435.1 Zavarzinia sp. | reverse complement strand
CACCCGATCCCGGCCGGCGCCGGGATGACGATCAGAAGACGATAAAAGTTACAGGAGGAACACCCATGGCCGAGGCATTTTCGGTCGAGAAACTGATGGCCCAGGCGAAGGCCGAGACGGGCCTCGCCGATTTCGGCGATCCCTGGTTTCTCGCGCCGCTGAACGCCCTCGTGCGCTCCCTCAACGAGGAAGCGGACCTGTCCGAGATGGGCACCTTCATCCAGGGTGGCAGCCTGCTGAAATCCCTGTCCGAGCGATTGCGCTTCATCCAGCTGCTGAAGGACCATCCCGAGATCGCCGAGGAAAAGGTCGAGGTCATGGCCGAGATCGTCGGCCTCCCGCGTACCGGCAGCACCATGCTGCACCGCCTGCTGGCCTGTTCGTCGGAACTCACCTCGACCTTCTCGTGGGAGCTGCTGAACCCCATTCCCTTCCCGGGGGAGACACCGGGCGGCACCAGTCCCCGCGTCGAGGCGGCGGAACAGATGACGGCGATCTATCTCGCCACCATGCCCGAGATCGCGGCGATCCACCCCATCGACCCGGTGGGTTACGAGGAAGATGTCCTCCTCCTCGACCGCTCGTTCATCTCGACGGGCTATGCCACCATGCTGAAGGTGCCGGGTTACGACGCCTTCCTGCTCGACTTCGACCAGACACCGGCCTACCGCGAGCTGAAGACCTGGCTGAAACTCCTGCAGTGGCAGGCGCCGGAGCGCCGGGGCAGGAAGTGGCTGCTGAAGTCGCCGCATCACCTAACCGCCCTGCCCGCCCTTTTCACCGTATTCCCGGAATGCCGGGTGGTGATGACCCACCGGACGCCGGTGCAAACCGTGCCGTCCTACGCCAGCATGGCCGCCGCCCTGACCAGGCCGAATACCGACAGGCTCGACACCAAGGCCATCGGCCCCTTCTGGGTGAAGCGTTTCCGCCGTTCGCTGGCCGAGGTGATCGCCCTTCGCGAAAAGCATCCGGCGCGTTTCATCGACGCCCGCTACGAGGATGTCCAGCGCGACCCCATGGGCGAGGCGCGGCGGGTCTATGCCGCCCTCGGTCTTGCCTTCGGCGAGACGGAACAGGCGGCGATGCGGGAATGGCTGGACCAGAACGCCCGCGACCGCCACCCGGCGCATCACTACACGGCCGAGGACTTCGGCCTGACCAAATCCGGGCTTGAGGCGGATTTCGCCTTCTATATCGACACGTTCCTGAAGAACTGAAACCAGGGGGGACCTCATGCTGCTCAAGGACAAGGTGGTCATCGTCACCGGCATCGGCCCGGGCATGGGCGCCAAGATGGCGCGCGATGCCGCCATCGCGGGGGCCAGCGTCGTCATGATGTCGCGTTCCGATTTCGTGATGGGCGATGTCCTGAAGGATATCCTGGCCAATGGCGGCAAGGCCGTCTCGGTGCTGGGCGATGTGACCAAGCCCGAGGATTGCGCCCGCGTCGCCGCCACCGCGCTCGAGGCTTTCGGCACGATCGACGGGCTGATCAATTCCGCCTATTACCACCCGCCCATGGTGCCGCTGCTCGACAATGACGCGGACGACCTGCGCATGGCCTTCGACGTGATCGTGGGCGGTGCCCTCAACATGATCCGCGCCGTGCTGCCCACGTTCGATGCCAGGGGCAAGGGTGCCGTCGTCAACATCGGCACCATGGCCGATCGCAAGCCCATGGCGGGCGAAGGCGGTTACGTCCTGGCCAAGGGCGCCCTCGCCTCGCTGACGCGCCAGCTGGCGCTGGAACTCGGCCCCAAGGGCGTCCGCGTGAACATGACCACCATGGGCTGGCTGGGCGGCCCCGCCACCGACATGTTCTTCGAATGGCGCGCCATGACCATGGGCAAGACCAAGGAAGAAGCCGTGGCCGAGGCCGCCGCGCGCATCGCGCTCGGCCGGATTCCGCCGGACGAGGAATGCGGCCGCGCCGCGCTGATGCTGCTGTCCGATTACGCCGTCCAGGTGACGGGTGCGACGCTGGACGTCAACGGCGGCGAATACATGCCCGCCTGACCGGGAGGAGAGAGAAAATGGCCCTGCGCCTCGAAGACATCGAACTGATCAAGCAGCTGAAGTACAAATATTGCCGGGCGATCGACACCTGCGACCTCGCCCTGCTCGAATCCCTGCTGACCCCGGATGCCGAGGTCGATTACCAGGGCGGCATCTACCGCTTCCACTATGTCGGGCGGGACAATGTGATCCAGGCGATCCGCGAGGCCTTCAACCCGCAGCTGGTGAGCAGCCACACCGTCCACCACCCGATCATCGAGGTGCATGACGACGACACCGCCGATGGTCACTGGACCCTGATCGACTGGACCATGAGCCTCGCCTTCGGCAACACGGTGGTCGAGGGCAGTTCGTTCTATGTCGACAATTATGTGAAGCAGGACGGCCGCTGGCTGATCCGCAAGGCGACCTATTCCCGCCTGTTCGAGCGCGTGCACCAGATCCCGGACGCCAATCTGACCGCCCATCTGCTGGGCAGCAAGACGGCGCCCTGAGACTGCGCGCATCGCCCAAAGAAAAACGCCCGGGCCTAAACCCGGGCGTTTCCTTTTGTCGGCGGGACCGACGACGATCAGAAGGCGACGCGGCTGCGCAGCGAGATCATCTGGCTGCTGGAGTCGCTGTTGCCATAGGTGCCGTCGTAATCGATGCCCATGGCGAAGTCCGGCGCCACCGGGAAGGCGAGGCCGCCGGTGATGCGGGCATAGTCGCGGTCCGGATCGCCGGTGCGGGCGGTCAGGGTCGTGGTGCCCAGCTGCTGCTGGATCGTGTAGCCGTCGTCCAGGAATTCATGCACCCAGCCGCCCGAGACGCGCAGGATCACGGTATCCGAGAAGATCGGCGACGGCACGGTGAAGGAGCCGCGCAGGCCGACCTCGGTGGTCAGCGAGTCCGTGCTGAACCCCTCGACCGAAACCGCGAGGCTGCCCGTCTCGGTGTAGCTGTCGACCTCGGCATAGGAATAGCCGACATCGAGGTAAGGCGTGACGATCAGCGAGGTCTTCGGCACGTCGTTGGGCAGCGCGATATCATAGCCGATGCCGAGGCGTGCGCTGAGGTCGCGGGCATCGATGTCGCCATCGGCGGAGCCAAGCCCGGTATCGCGGGTGCTGTCGTAGCCGATCCAGCTATAGCCGACCGTCAGATCGATGTTCAGATCCTTGGCGATCGTGGTCGAGCCATAGGCGAGCAGCGTGAGGCCGGTGCCATCGACATCGGAACCCGCGTCATGGATATCGGACGAGAAGCCCGACCAGCCGAAGCCGATACCGGCGATCATGCTGTCGACGACGCCCTCGCCCTTCATCAGTTCATAGTCGATGCCGGTGGTGATCGAGAAACCATCGGTGTCGCTGCCCGAGAAGCCGGGCTGGCTGCTGAGCGAGGAGCCGTTGTAGGACCCGGTGAGGAAGGCGCGCAGGCCTTCGACGCCGAAGACATTATTGGCCATCGTGTCGCCCGCCGCGGCGCCCATTTCAGCCGGCGCGCCATCCATCATCGAGGCGACGGTCGACAGGGTGCTGGTCTCGCCGCCGCCGATCTTGCCCGACAGGCGCAGGCCGACGTTGCGGAAATGGCTCTGCGACACCAGCATCGGGATATCGACATAGAGCGGCGTGAAGTCCGCCCGCTGGCCGCCAATCGGCGTGCCGCCGACACCCGCGAAGGCAAAGATGAAGGTGGCGGGCGTACCGTCTTCCGCACCGCCGACGCCCGAGGACTGGCCGAGCGAATAGACTTCCGCCCCGACGGCGCGCAGAGCGTCCAGCGCCTCCGCCTCGTTGGCGGCGGCGCCGTAGAAGATCACGAATTCGCGCGTATCGCCGACCGCGAGATTGCCGAAATGGAAATCGAAGGTGGCGCCGTGATCGGCCGGGCCGTTATCCTCGAAATTCTCGTTCTCGGGCGCCGAGATGCTGCCCGTCGCCTCCAGCGGGTTGCCATTGGCGAAGCCGTTGTCGCTGGTCGCGACGATATTGCCCGCCGGCAGGCCGGCGATGGTCACGAATTCGCTGAATTCGGTCGGCGGAATATCCCAGTCCATCGCCCGGCGATAGCGCAGTTCCGTGATGTCGGTGGTGCCGATGTTGGTGATCGAGACGTCGACCTCGTAGAGGCGGGAATCCACGCTCGGGCTGTATTCATGGGTGACCGAGAGACGACGGTCCGAGCCGGCGGCGCCGACGTTGACGGTCGAGATCGCGCTGTCGCCGGTCGAGCGCGGATCGGTGCCGGTGCCCGACACGGTCAGCGTCGCATCGAAGAGATTGCGATCGCCGGTCGCTTCGCCGGCATTGCCGAAGAACGGCGTCACATCGTCCCGGGTCGAGAAGTCGGCGACACCCCAGGCCTCGCAGGCGCAGCCCGGCGCCAGGGCGTCCTGCCCACCGGCGGGCAGATCGAGGAAGGTCAGCCCCACGCCACCGGTGATCAGATTGCCTTCGGGATTGACGCCGATGGCGACGGTGCCGTTGTCGATGATGGCGGCCTGCGCCCATGCGGAGCCCATGCCGAAGCCGGCCGCGATGGTCAGGGCGATAGCGGATACAGCCAGGCTATGCTTGGCACCATTTATTCTGGACATCATCTTACCCCCCGGTAAGTCCTGAATTACAAAGAGCGAAACGTGTGCACGGCCACTCCCCGCCTGCCGATTCCCCTGGAATCGGCTGCTGGGAAGCCCCCGACCGGAACATGCTCCGCCTTGAGCATAGGGCGCGCATTGCTTTGGGTCAATCCAGGGTTCCCAATGCCCGAATAGATCTCGATTGTATACAGATCGCAGAAAGACGCTGAACAGTAATCATGGAAGTCGACGTCATTGTCATCGGGGCCGGGGCCGCCGGGTTATTCTGCGCCATGACGGCTGGCCGGCGGCGGCGGGTCGTCGTCATTGAACATGGCGACCAGCCGGGGGCCAAGATCCTGATCTCGGGTGGCGGCCGCTGCAATTTCACCAATCTGGACGCGAAGCCCGAGCGCTTCCTGTCCGACAATCCGCATTTCTGCAAATCCGCGCTCAGCCGCTATACGCAACACGACTTCATCGATCTGGTGAACCGTCACGGCATCGCCTTTCATGAAAAGACCCTCGGCCAGTTGTTCTGCGACGGCTCGGCCCGGCAGATCCTCGCCATGCTGCTGGCGGAATGCGACGCGGCGGGGGTCGGTCTGGAGCTGGGCCGCGCCGTGACCGCCATCGCGCATGACGGCAGCCGCTTCCGGGTGACCACCGACAAGGGCGATATCGCCGCCGAAAGCCTGGTCGTCGCCACGGGCGGTCCATCCATTCCGAAAATGGGCGCGACCGGCTTCGCCTATGACGTGGCCCGGCAGTTCGGCCTCCGCGTCATCCCGCCCCGCCCCGCCCTGGTGCCCCTGACCCTCGGCGCCGAGGACCTCGCGCTGGCAGCGCCGCTGTCCGGCGTCTCGGTGGAGGCTGTCGCCCGCCTCGGCAAGGCCAGCTTCCGGGAGAATCTGCTGTTCACCCATCGCGGCCTGTCGGGTCCCGCCGTCCTGCAGATCTCGTCATACTGGCGGGAAGGGCAGGCGATCAGCTTCGATCTCGCCCCGGATACCGATATCGCCGCCTTCCTGAAGGCGCGCAAGGCCGGGCGGCCGCGCGCCGAGGTGAAGACCATCCTCGCCGAGGTGCTACCGGCGCGCTTCGCCCAGGCCCTGGCCGGCGACCAGCCCCGGCCGATCGGCGAGACCGGGGACAAGGCGCTGGCCGGCCTCGCCGCCCGCATCAACGGCTGGCGCGTGATACCCGCCGGCACGGAAGGCTTCGCCAAGGCCGAGGTGACGGCCGGCGGCGTCGACACCCGCGATCTGTCGTCCCGCACCATGGCGGCGAATGCCGTGCCGGGCCTCCACTTCATCGGCGAGTCGGTCGATGTCACCGGCTGGCTAGGCGGCTATAACTTCCAATGGGCCTGGTCGAGCGGCCATGCGGCGGGCGAGGCGGCGTGAACGATTGCCCATTTCGAATGTGAATTTTTCATAACCCCGCACGAAGACTTTGGCGCCCGCAGCCGATTTCGATTAGATGCCTGCAAGCCCGGCCTTGCGAACGGAATACCGTTGGCGGGCCGGATATCCTCATGTGGCGTAGGCCGGAGATGGCAGGGTGATGACAAAGCGAAGCGCAGGGCCGCGAGCCGTGGCCAGCCGCCGCCAGCCCCGGGCTGGCGGCGGGGCCTGCTGATGCTTCGCCTGCTGCCCGCCGCCCTGGCTTCCCTGCTGCTGGCCGGCCTTGCCGCGCTCCAGATCGCGCTGCCGACCGATGATCTGCCGGCGGCGGAGGATGGCCTCGCGCCGCGACGGCCGGCGCTGATCGATGTTCCGCCGGCCGAGGACTATCCCGCGATCCTGGCCCGGCCCCTGTTTTCGCCCGATCGCCGCCCGGCAGCCGGCGACACCGACACGGCGCAAGGCGACGCTTTCGCCGTGATCGGCATCGGCACCACGGCCGAAGCCGCGACCGCCCTGCTGCGCGTCGGCGAGCGCGAGGTCCGCCGCATCCGCCCCGGCGACACGGTGAACGGCTGGACCGTCACGGGCATCGAGCCGGGCGCCGTCACCCTGACGCGGGACGGGGAGAGCCTGCGCCTCGCCCTTGGCGGCGCGGCCGCCCCCGAAGCGCAGGTCCCCGAAACGCGGGTCCCCGAAGCGCGGGCGCCCACGCCTGCCGCCATGCCGGAAGACAGGCCCGACACGGCGCCCGAAGATTTTCCAGACGATGCGGCCAAGGCGCCGCCGCCGCGCCCCGGCGCCGCGCCGCATCCCGACAAGTCCTGGTTGCCGCCGGCCATGCAATCCATGCCCGGCATCGAGAGGTTCATCGAGAAATGATTGGTCGCAAGGCCCTGGGCGGCATCATGGCCCTGGCGCTGGCCCTTGCCGGCTGCAACACGACGGAGACGCCGCAGACCCAGGTCGGCGGGGCGACGGTGATTGGCACCGCGACGCCTCTCGCGCCGCCGCGCCCCCTGCCCGGCATCGCACCCGGCCGGACCGAAAGCGGCGCGCAACCCGCCGGCACGCGCACCCGCGTCATTCGCGGCACGGGACAGGTCCTCGGCGCGGCGCCGGCCCCCGGCGGAGAAGCCACCGGCGGCGATGTCAGCCTGAATTTCACCAATGCCGAGGTGCGCGATGTCGCCAAGGCGGTCTTGGGCGATATCCTCGGCCTGACCTATGCCGTCGATCCCGAGGCGCAAGGCCAGATCACCATCGAGACGGCGCAGCCGATCCGCCGCGACCAGGTCCTGCCGACACTGGAAGCCGGCCTGCAGGCGGCCCAGCTCGTCCTGGTGCGGGAAGGCAATCTGTTCACCATCCTGCCGGCGGGCAACGACCAGCGCTCGATCGGCCTGTTGTCGCCGGACGATCCCGGTTCGGGCACTGAGGCCATACCCTTGCGCTTCGTCTCGGCGACGGCGCTGAAGGACCTGCTGGCCCAGATGGTGCCGAACAATGCCCGGATGGAAGCCGATGGCGCGCGCAACATCCTGTTCATCAGCGGCAATTCGGTCAGCCGGCGCAGCCTGCGCGACCTCGTGCGGCAGTTCGACGTCGACTGGCTGCGCGGCGTTTCCTTCGCCCTCATCGTGCCGCAATGGACCGACAGCCGGAACCTTGTCGAACAGCTGACCCAATTGCTGAACGCCGAAGGCGTGCCGACCGCCGGCACCATCCGCTTCGTGCCGGTGCAGCAGGTCAACGGCATCCTGGCGATTTCCAGCCGCGCCGATTACCTCGACCGGGTGCGCGGCCTCGTCGAGATGCTGGATCAGGAAGCCCAGGGCTCGCGCCGGCGGCTCTTCGTCTACCGGGTGCAGAACGGGCGGGCGAGCGATCTCGCCCGGGTCCTGTCCGCCGCCTTCGGGGGCGCCAAGGGCGGAAGCGGCGGCACCTCGAGCGCCGCCCCGTCATCGAGCGCGGGCAGCGCCAGCCTGTCCGGCGCCGGCACGTCGGGCTCGGAATCGTCCGGCGGTTTCGGCCAGAATTCGACCGACGCCAGCCTGCCCGCGCCCACCATGCCCGGTATCGACGGCCAGGGCGGCAGCGGCGCCGCCGGCATGAGCGTCGACCTCGGCGAAGCGGAAGGCGCGGTGAGCATCAGCGCCGACGAGATTTCCAATTCGATCGTCGTCCACGCCAAGCCCCAGCAATATGAGATCGTCGCCGATGCCCTGCGCCGGCTCGACGTCCTGCCCTTGCAGGTGATGATCGAATCCGCGGTGACCGAGGTCACGCTGAACAACGAGCTGCGCTATGGCGTGCAGTGGTTCTTCCAGACCGGCAACAGCGAGTTTTCCCTGAGCGAATTCGCCTCGGGCGCGATCGGCCAGGTCTTTCCCGGCTTTTCCTATCTGGTCTCCAACGGCGATTCGATCACCAGCGTGCTGAATGCCCTGGCCGGCATCACCAACATCAATGTCGTCTCGGCGCCCAAGCTCCTGGTGCTCAACAACCAGACCGCCTCGCTGCAGGTCGGCGATCAGGTCCCGGTCGCCACCCAGTCGGCGGAAAGCACCGACACGTCGACGGCGCGGATCGTGAATTCGATCGAATACCGCGACACCGGCGTCATCCTGCGCATCACGCCCCGGGTGAACGACAGCGGCATCGTCCTGCTCGATATTTCGCAGGAAGTCAGCAATGTCGTGACCACGACGACGTCGGATCTCGACTCGCCGACGATCCAGCAGCGCCGGATCGCCAGTTCCGTCGCGGTCGAGGATGGCCAGACCATCGCCCTCGGCGGTCTGATCACCGAGACCAACCAGTCGGACAATTCGGGCATTCCCTACCTGCGCAACCTGCCCTTCGTCGGGCCGCTGTTCGGCACCACTTCCGACTCCAAGGACCGGACGGAGCTGCTGATCCTGCTCACCCCCCGGGTGGTGCGGAATTCGGTCGACGCCCGCCGCATCACCGACGAATTGCGCGAGAAGATCCGCTCGGTCGTGCCGCTGCCCGTCGCCGACACGGAAGGGCTGCGCCCCTGACCGGCAGGCCCCTAGCGCTCGCGGAAGACCCTCGAGCCGAAACGCTCCGCCGCCTTGCCGGCGACGCGCCCGGCATAGGCCCGCGCCCGCTCGGCATCGGAGGGCGCGTGATAACAGCCGACGCCCTGCCAGAAGTCGCCGCCGCGCTTGTGGATACAGTCGGCCAGGATGAAGCTGCCGACGGCGATATTGGTGCAGGGCCGGTCGCGCAGCGCCGCCTCCGCCTCGTCGCGGGAAACGCCCCAGGTCTTCGCCAGGGGCTCCAGCCACAGGCTGTTCACCTGCATCAGGCCGATGTCGCGGGTGCCGTTGCTATTCTCGCTGACCTCGCCGGTGCGGCCACCCTCGGCCTCGAGGATGGCGATGACGCCCGTCGGCGGCAGCCCGTAGGCGGTCGCGGCCTTGATCGCGCAGGCGAGGATGAGAGACGAGAGTTCCATGATCCGATCGGGGGCCATGATGCCCGGGATCTGTGACGGTTTCGATGACATTCTGTTGAATTTCCGCCTTCTTGCCGCCGGATTGCCGCCGCTCGCCGGCTGGCTGGCGGCGGCGCTCTGGGGCCTTCTCATCGGCAGTTTCGCCACCGTCGCCATGGAACGCTGGCCGGCCCTCATCGAAGGCCGGTTGCCGGCCGGCGCGCTATGGTATCCGGGATCGCGTTGCCCGCCCTGCGGCCGGCCCTTGAGCTGGCTGCAGGCGATGCCCCTGATCGGCTGGCTCCTGTTGCGCGGGCGCTGCCCCTGCGGGCGGCAGTCGGTGCCGGCGCGCTATCCGCTGGTCGAATTGGGCGGGATGGCCTTCATCCTGATCGCCTTCCTGCTGGCGCCGCCACCGCTCGACCGTGTCGTCATGACCGTGCTCGTCGCCAGCGCGCTTTACCTCCTGGCCGTCGTCGATGCCCGCGCGGGCTATCTGCCCGATGCCTTGACCCTCGGCCTGCTGTGGGCCGGGCTGCTGGCGGCGGGGCTCGCGCCCTGCGGCCTCGATGCGATCGATGCCGGCGACGCCATCGTCGGGGCGGCCATCGGCTGGCTGGTCATGGCCCTGGTCGGCGCCATCGCCCGCCTGCGACTGGGACGCGAAGGGCTCGCGCGGGGCGACTGGAAGCTGGTCGCCGCCATCGGCGCCTGGGGCGGGGTCCATGCCGTGTTCCAGCTTCTGCTGCTGGGATCGGTCACGGCGCTCCTGCTCTCGCCCGTGCTCGCCCGCTTTCACATGGACGACGACGGGGATGCACCGCGCGGCGTTCCCCTCGGGCCGGGCTTCGCCCTTGCCGCCCTGCCCATCCTGGCCGGCGCCGTGCCGTCCCTCCCTATCCTGGGCTGAGCGAAATCCCGGGCCATTCGCCCCGGAATGTTCCCACCATCGGCGGATTACCCCGGAAAACGGGACATTTCTGGCGCTATTAAACCGCCCGCTGTCGCTAGACTGAAACCTTGCTGACATGAAAGTCAGCAATGCTCCGCCCCACGCGAGAAGTGCCGGGTCCACCGCCCCGTGCGGGGCGAGGCCGACGGCGACCGCAGTTCAAGATTACATAGGGGCAGGTCATGATCGACGAGAGCAGGCGCAAATTCCTCAAGACGACGGCGACGCTGGCGGGGGCCGGCGCCGCGGCGACGGTGTTTCCCTCGGCGATCCAGCAGGCACTGGCGATCGACGCCAACAACGCCACCAAGTCGATCAAGGATGTCGAGCATATCGTCATCCTGATGCAGGAAAACCGGGCCTTCGATCATTACTTCGGCACCTTCCCCGGCGTGCGCGGCTTTGGCGACCGCTTCAGCATTCCGCTGCCGGGCGGGCGCAGCGTGTGGGAACAGTCGAACGGCACCCGCATCATCACCCCCTATCACCTCGACCAGTCGGCGGGTAATGCCCAGCGTGTCAGCGGCACGCCGCATTCCTGGGACAACGCGCAGGCCGCCTGGGACCATGGCCGCATGGCGAACTGGCCGGCCCACAAGCAGGACCAGTCGATGGGCCATTACGAGAAGGCCGAGCTGGAATTCCAGTGGGCCCTCGCCAACGCCTTCACGCTTTGCGACAATTATCACTGCGGCATTCATGCCGGCACCAACCCGAACCGGCTGTATCACTGGACCGGCTGCAGCGGCGCGACCGCTGCCGGCGTCGCCTCCGTGACCAACGAATGGGACAGCCTCGACACGTCCGAGAAGGGTTACACCTGGAAGACCTATCCCGAGCGGCTGGAAGAAGCCGGCGTCGACTGGAAGGTCTATCAGAACCTGCCGAACAATTTCACCGACAACCCGCTGGCCGGTTTCCGCCAGTACCGCAAGGCGAACGAGGTCTACAACACCTCGTCGGGCTTCCCCTGGCTGCCCTACACCAAGGTGCTGAACGACAAGGCCCCGCTCTACAAGGGCATTTCCAACACCATGCCCTTCGGCGGCCTGCTGGCCGAATTCGCGACCGACGTGAAGATGGGCATCCTGCCGCAGGTGTCGTGGATCGTCGCGCCCGACACCTATAGCGAACACCCCGGCCCGTCGAGCCCCGTGCAGGGCGCCTGGTACATCCAGGAAACCCTGAAGGCCCTGACCGCCGTGCCGGACGTCTGGTCCAAGACCGTTCTGATCGTGAATTTCGACGAGAACGACGGCTTCTTCGATCACGTCCCCTCGCCCGCCGTGTTCTCGCGCAATGCGGACGGCGCCGCCGCCGGCGCCTCCACGATGAAGACCGAACAGCTTGCCGGGGAATATTTCACCCATCCGGCGCCCGAAGGCACCACCGGCCAGCCCGCGCCGGACGGTCGCCCCTATGGCCCCGGCCCGCGCGTGCCCTGCTATGTCGTCTCGCCCTGGAGCCGGGGCGGCTGGGTCGCGTCCGAGACCTTCGACCACACCTCGGTCCTGCGCTTCATCGAAGCCCGCTTCGGTGTCGCCGAGAGCAACATCAGCCCCTATCGCCGGGCGGTCAGCGGCGACCTCACCTCCTGCTTCGACTTCGTCAATCCGAACGCCGCGGTGCCGACCCTGCCCAAGCGCAGCAAGACGTCGGCCGATGCCCTCCGGGTCTCCCAGGACCTGAAGGATCAGGTGCCGGTGCCGGCGGTCGACGCCCAGTCCCTGCCCCGTCAGCAGGCTGGCGTCCGTCCGTCCCGCGCCCTGCCCTACGAACTGTCGGTCGATGCCACGGTCGAGGGCTCCTCGGTGCGCCTCCGCTTCCGCAACAGCGGCAAATCCGCCGCGGTGTTCCATGTCTACGACAAGCTGCACCTCGACCGCATTCCGCGCCGCTTCATGATCGAGGCGGGCAAGCAGCTGGCCGCGACCTGGGACAGCGCCGGCGACGCCGGTCAATACGACCTGTGGGTGCTCGGGCCGAACAGCTTCCATCGCCACTTCATCGGTGACAGCGATCTGGTCGGCGCCACCAGGATGCTGCCGGAAATCGCGGTATCCTACGATCCCGATCTGTCGCGCCTCAATGTCGCGCTGGCCAATACCGGCGCCCGTCCCTGCCGTTTCACCATCACCGCCAACGCCTACGAGAAATTCTCGAAGGATGTGCGGGTCGAGGCCGGGGCGCGCCAGGTGCTGCGTCTCGACATTTCGGATCAGGGCAACTGGTACGATTACACGGCGACTGTGAACGGCCTCGCCGGTTTCAGCCGCCGCTTCGCCGGCCGGATGGAAACGGGCAAGCCCGGCATTTCCGACCCCTACTCGGTCTTCGAGCAGATCGCCTCGGCCGGCTGATCCGGCCCCTGACAATACCGAACCGCCCGGCGCCAACGCCGGGCGGGCCGTGGTCCCTTATGCAAACGGACGCCCCTTCGATGACCGACACCAGCCGCCGCGACTTCCTGAAATCGACTGTCGCCCTTTCGGGCGCCGCCGCGGTCGCGACGGGCTTTCCGGACTCGATCCGCAAGGCGCTGGCGGTCGAGGCCAACAATGCGACGAAATCGATCCGGGACGTCGAGCATATCGTCATCCTGATGCAGGAAAACCGGGCCTTCGATCATTACTTCGGTACCATGGCGGGCGTCCGGGGTTTCGGCGACCGCTTCACCATTCCGCTGCCGGGTGGTCGCAACGTGTTCCAGCAGTCCAACGGCAGCCGGATCATCGCGCCCTACCACCTCGACGAGACCGCGGGCAATGCCCAGCGCGTCACGGGCACGCCCCATGGCTGGAATGATGCCCATGGCGCCTGGGATGACGGCCGCATGACCCAATGGCCGCTCTACAAGCGCGACTGGTCGATGGGCTATTACCGGCCGGCGGAAATCGAGTTCCAATGGGCGCTGGCCAATGCCTTCACCCTGTGCGACGCCTATCATTGCTCGATCCAGTCTTCGACCAACCCGAACCGGCTGTTCCACTGGACAGGCACCAATGGCCCGACCGGCGCCGGTGTCGCCTCGATCAACAACGAATGGGCCAATCTCGGACCATCGAGCGAAGGCTTCACCTGGAAGACCTACCCTGAACGTCTGCAGGACGCGGGCGTGACCTGGAAGGTCTATCAGAACCTGCCGTGGAATTTCACCGATAACCCGCTCGAGGGTTTCCGCCAGTATCGCGCGGCGAGCGAGAAGATCGGCAACACGTCGAGCGGCTTTCCCTGGATTCCCTATTGCGATGCTCACGACGCGAAGGCGCCGCTCTACAAGGGCACGAGCAACACCATGCCCTTGCTGGGCCTCCTGCTCGAGTTCAAGGCGGATGTGAAGGCCGGCAAGCTGCCGCAGGTCTCCTGGATCATCGCGCCCGAGCAATATGCCGAACACCCGGATTCGTCCTGCCCGGTGCAGGGGGCCTGGTATGTGCAGGAGACGCTGAACGCGCTGACCGCCAATCCCGAGCTCTGGAGCAAGACGGCCCTCATCGTGAATTATGACGAGAACGACGGCTTCTTCGATCACGTGCCACCGCCCGCGGTTTACTCCCGCGACGCGGACGGCTCGGCCGCGGGTGGCGCGACCATGAAGGCCGATCTGCTGACCAGCGAATATTTCACCCACCCCGCCGCCGAAGGCAGCGCCGGCCAGCAGGCGCCGGACGGCAAGGTCTATGGCCCCGGCGCCCGCGTGCCCTGTTTCGTCGTCTCGCCCTGGAGCCGGGGCGGCTGGGTGAATTCCCAGGTGTTCGACCACACTTCGGTCCTGCGTTTCCTCGAAGCCCGCTTCGGTGTCGCCGAAACCAACATCAGCCCCTATCGGCGGGCAATCTGCGGCGACCTCACCTCCTGCTTCGATTTCGTCAATCCCAACACGGCCGTGCCCGCCCTGCCCCGCCGCAGCCAGATCGCCGCCGACGCCATGCGCGTCGCCCAGGAGATGCGCGCCCAGATCCCGATCCCGGACGAGGCGAGCCAGACGCTGCCGAAGCAGGACGTCGGCATCAAGCCATCACGCGCCCTGCCCTACGAACTTGCCGCCGACGCCGTGGTGGAGGACGGCTGCATCCGCCTGCGCCTGCGCAATACCGGCAAGGTCGGCGCCGTGTTTCACGTCTACGACCGGCTGCACCTCGACCGCATCCCGCGCCGCTACATGGTGGAAGCCGGCAAGCAGCTCGCGGCGAGCTGGCCGACGGCGCGGGACGCCGGGCGTTATGATCTCTGGGTGCTGGGGCCGAACGGCTTCCACCGGCACGTCACCGGCAATGCGGTCGTGACCGCGGCGGCGAAATTCCGGCCGGAAGCGGCCCTGTCCTACGATCCCGCGCATCACCGCCTGAACCTGACGCTGACAAACGACGGCGCCCGCGGCTGCACCGTGCTGGTAACGGCCAATGCCTATGAGAAGCGCGAGATCAGCCAGAAGCTGGCCGCCAGCAGCCGGAAGGTGCTGCGCATCGACATCGCCGATCAGGGCAATTGGTACGATTACACCGTGACCGTGAGCGGCCACGCCGGCTTCGCCCGCCGCTTCGCCGGCCGCATGGAGACAGGCCGCGACGGCATCTCGGATCCGGCCGCCGTTTTCGAGCAGCTCGCCGCGCAAGGATGAGCACGGCCGATCATCCCGGGCAGGCGCCCCCCGCAGCCTGAAATCCGGTTCCTGACGCGGGGGAGGTGACCAGTCGGGAGCGCAGCAGCGCCCGGCCGACATGTGACGGGGGCTTATCATGACCGACACGAACAGACGCGATTTCCTGAAATCCGGCGCCGCCCTCGGGGGCGTCGCCGCGGCAGCGACCATCTTCCCGGACTCGATCCGCAAGGCGCTGGCGATCGAGGCCAACAATGCGACCCGATCGATCCGCGATGTCGAGCATGTCGTCATCCTGATGCAGGAAAACCGGGCCTTCGACCATTACTTCGGCACCATGTCGGGTGTCCGCGGCTACAGCGATCGCTTCACGATCCCGCAGCAGAGCGGGCTTTCGGTGTTCCATCAATCGAACGGCGAGCGCGTCGTCCTGCCCTATCACCTCGACCAGAGCAAGGGCAACGCCCAGCGTGTCAGCGGCACGCCGCATTCCTGGTCCAACTGCCACGCCGTGTGGGACCACGGCCGCATCACCGACTGGCCGAAGACCAAGGAAGACCAGTCGATGGGCTATTACCGGGAGACCGAGGTCGAGTTCCAGCGCGCCCTCGCCGATGCCTTCACCATCTGCGACAACTACCATTGCGCGACGCAGACCGGCACCCACCCCAACCGCATCTACCACTGGACGGGGACCAATGGCCCGACCGCGACCGGGACCGCCGTGGTCGTCAACGACGACCGTTTCGCGCTGATCGGCCCCGCCTCGCGCGGCTACAACTGGACGACCTATCCCGAGCGGCTGCAACAGTCCGGCGTGACCTGGAAGGTCTATCAGAACATGCCCGACAACGGCGGCCTCAACCCGCTGGTCGGCTTCCGCCAGTATCGCAAGGCGAGCCAGGGCGTCGGCAATTCCATCATCGATGGCCTGCCCTGGTGGCCCTACATCGAGGCGATGGACAAGAGCCAGCCGCTCTACAAGGGCGCGGGCAACACCATGCCGCTCGGCGGCATGCTCGGCACCCTCGAACTCGACATCAAGAACGGCAAGCTGCCGCAGGTATCCTGGATCGTGCCGCCCTCGATCTACTGCGAGCATCCCTCGGTCTCGAGCCCGGTGCAGGGCGCCTGGTACATGCAGCGTGTCCTCGAGATCCTGACCGCCGATCCCGAGGTCTGGAGCAAGACCGTCCTCATCATCAATTTCGACGAGAACGACGGCTTCTTCGACCATGCCCCGCCCCATGCCGTGTTCTCGCGCAACGCGGACGGCACGCCGGCCGGCGGCTCGACCATGAAGGCCGAGCTGCTTGCCAGCGAATATTTCGACCATGGGGCGCCCGAGAACCTGGACACCCAGCCGACGCCGGACGGCCGCCCCTATGGCCCCGGCCCGCGCGTGCCCTGCCTCGTCATCTC
>JAOZVS010000031.1 GCA_025869435.1 Zavarzinia sp. | reverse complement strand
GGCGGCGCTCTATCTCGATTGCGTGGTCGACTATCATCGCGCCATGGCCGGGGCCGTCGCGGGCGGACCCGGCGCGGAAGAGGGGATCGAGAGGTTGATTCGCGCCCATCTCGACTGGGTGGTTTCCGCGCGGCCACGCGCCCGTTTCCTGTTCGAACAGGTCCGGGCCGAATGGCTGGCCCTGATCCGCGCCGAACGCGAGGCGGAGAATGCCCGTTTCGCCGCCGCCATCGAAGACTGGCGCCGGCCGCATGTCGTGGCCGGACGGCTTCGGGATCTGTCACCGATGGTGTTTTTCGCCCTGCTGGCCGGGCCGGCGCAGATGTTGTGCCGCGCCTTTCTCGCCGGCACCTCGGCGGAAGACCCGCGCCAGGCCGCCGACGATCTCATCGCGGGCGCCCGGCGCGCCCTGCTTGCCTGAGGATTGAGGGAAAATCGCCATGATCATCGATGCCTGGGCGCAGCATCCGACCCTGCGCCATGCCGCCGACCCCATGTTCGAATCGCTGAGGCGCTGGACCAGGACTCCCGTGCCGACGGAGGAACTTCCGGTCGCGACCACCGTCGCCCTGATGGATCGCGGCGGCGTGGACAAAAGCCTGATCAGCGCCTGGTACGCGCCGGGCCGGGCGATGATTTCCAACGACGAAGTGGCGGCGTTCGTGGCGGCGGCTCCCGGCCGGCTGGTCGGTGTCGGCTCCGCCGATATCTCCCGACCCATGGCGGCGGTCGCGGAAATCCGGCGCTGCGTCGCCGAGCTTGGCTTCCGGGCGATCAGGATATTGCCCTGGCTGTGGGACGTGCCGCCGACCGATCGGCGCTTCTATCCCGTCTACGCCGCCTGCTGCGATCTCGACGTGCCGTTCTGCACCCAGATCGGCCATACCGGGCCGCTCATGTCGTCGGAGGTCGGCCGGCCGATCTATCTCGACCGGGTGGCGCTCGATTTTCCCGAATTGAAGATCGTCGCCGGCCATATCGGCTATCCCTGGACCGACGAGGCCATCGCGGTCGCGACCAAGCACGAGAATGTCTTCATCGACACTTCGGCCTATACGGTCAGGCGCTATCCGCCCGCCCTGGTCGAGTTCATGGCGGGGCATGGCCGGGGCAAGGTGCTGTTCGGCACCAATTACCCCATGATCACTCCGCAAAAGGCGCTCGAAGGACTGGAGGCTCTGCCGCTGGATGACGAGGCGCGGGCGCTCTTCCTTGGCGGTAACGCGCGGCGGGTATTCCGGCTGTAGCGCCGGAATACCCTGTCGCGATCAGCCGAGGCGGGTCTGGATCCGCTCGACCAGCAGGGGCCAGCGACGCAGCGAGATGAAATGGGCGACGATCGCGGTCATGAAGCCGCGCTTGGTCCAGTCCAGCACCACATCGTCCGGCAGGGCGCGGAACTTTTCCTCGTTCACCACCTGGAAGCCGCCCATCGTGTAGGCGCGGCCCTTGCGGTCCTTCAGCTCGACATTGCGGGGCACCAGCAGGTCGTGCTGGGCCAGGATCTCGGTGAAGGCGCGGGTCGCGATCAGCTGTTTCTGGTAGGCTTCGCAGAAGGCGAGGGACGCCTTGGCGAATTCGGTCGGCTCGCCGTTCTCGAACAGAAGCTGACCCTCGCTGCCGCCTTCGACCACATTGGCCGCGGCGCGGTCGATGCACAGGGTCAGGCGGTCCTGCTCGGGCAACTCGAGGAAGATGAACGGGTAGCGCCGGACATAGGCCGGCACGGGAAAGCCTGGCAGCCAGCGGCTCTTGAGGTCGAGGAACAGATTCTCGTTGTCGCGAAGGCCGACGATGGCGACCGCGGCGGGCGAGGGCCCTTGCGTGAAGACGATCGGATAGGCCCCGGCGCAGTCGAGGAATTCCTCGGCGACCAGCGGCACGGAATTGGCCTTGGCGGCGAATTTCAGGTTCTCGGGCGGCTTCACGCGCAAATGGGCATGAGGCGCCGCGTTCAGCACTTCGGGCTTGCTGTAGAACAGGGGCAGGGCGGCGGCCGGCGCCGGCTGGGTCTGTTGGCTCACGGTTCTTCTCTGACGGTTGCTTCGGTCTGCCCGCTTCGGACGGCGCCACTATAGGCAGGCGGCGATGACGGGCGAAGGTCAATCTTCACCGAGAGCGGGATGTCTTTTCGCGAGATCGCGCCTGATCAGGGCGAGATTGCGGGTATTGGCCCGGAACAGCACATCGGCATAGTCGCCGACGACCGGGACAAGGCCAATGGCGAAGTCGAGACCGATGTTGCCGGCCATGCGCAGCACCGTGCCCCTTCGGACACCCAGCCGGGCGCCCTCGACCACGATGCCCGCCGAAATCAGCGCCGAGACGAGATCGCCGGCCGCGGGCACGAGGCCGATCAGGGCATCGAGCCCGACCGGCACCCGCACAATGGGCAGGCGCCAGCGCGTCTCCATGAGACGCGCCAGCCGCTCCAGCCGCCGCAAGCGGCGGCGAATGTTGTCGGGATCAGGGCTCGCCACGCTCTTCACCCTTCGCCGGCGAGCCGACGACCCAGCCGCGCGGCAGGGCGGCGGTCTCGCCCGGGGCGGGTTTGCGCAGCAGGGACAGGCCGATCGAGCCGAAGACCAGGACCGCCGTCGCGATCAGGGCATATTCGGTCGGGATTGTCTTGGCGCCGAACCAGCCGTTCACCAGCATCTTTACCCCGACCAGCACGAGAACGAGCGAGAGCGCGTATTTCAGCAGGTGGAAGCGGTGCACGACACCCGCCAGCGCGAAATAAAGCGCGCGCAGACCGAGGATGGCGAAGACATTGGCGGTGAAGACGATGAAGGCATCCTGCGAGACCGCCAGCACCGCCGGGATCGAATCGACGGCGAACACGAGGTCCGACGCCTCGACGACGACGAGGGTCAGGAACAGCGGCGTCGCATAAAGAAGGCCGTTCCGCCGGACGAAGAAATGCGCGCCGTCGAAATCCTCGGTCACGCGGAAGCGCCGCTTGATGAAGTTGATGATGCGGTTGTTCTCCATGTCCGGCTCGGCGTCGGCGGCCAGCAGCATCTTGACGCCGGTGATCACCAGGAAGGCGCCGAAGACATAGATCAGCCAGTGGAAATTGGCGATCAGCTCGACCCCGGCGAAAATCAGCACGGCCCGCATGACGAGCGCGCCGAGAATGCCCCACAGCAGCACCCGGTGCTGGAGTTCGGCCGGCACGGCGAAATGGCTGAAGATCAGCACGAAGACGAAGATATTGTCGATCGACAGGCTTTTCTCGATCAGGAAGCCGGTCAGGAAGGCCCAGCCGTCCGTATCGCCCCGGAAATAGAACACGCCCACGGCGAAGATCATCGCCAGCCCGATGTAGAACAGGCTGGACAGCAGCGCTTCCGAGACCTTGACGGCGCGCGGCTTCTTGTGCACGACCCCGAGATCGAGCGCGATCAGCAAAAGCACGAAAAGGGCGAAACCCGCCCAAGCCCAAACAGAAGTTGCCACGTGGCCCCCCGGCGGCGGGAGCGGCCGGCACGCCTTTCCCCCCTGATGTGACGACAAGGTTCCGACATCGAAGCGCGCAATGCCGACGCATCTTCCAGAGGGGCCCGGAACCTGTTGCAGCGCACATAATGCCGCCCGGCGGCCATGCAAGGGGGGCGCGGCAAAATTTCATCGCCATTGCGTGGGGTGTCGCCTAGGCTGACACGGTGCACCGGACCTTACGCCTCGCGCGCCTGCTGATCTTGCTTTTGCCCGGACTGTTGACCGGCTGCGGACTGTTTTCGGACGAGGATATCGTCTGGCAGCGGACCCGGCTCTATGTCCCCTGGACCGCCGCCCTCGACGGCAAGCCCCTTGAAGGCACGGTCGCCGAGCTTGCGGCGAAGGGGGGCGGCGGGACCGATCCCCTGGCCGGCCTGCTGCGCCCCGATGCCCGTCTGCCCGTCATCGTCTTCCTGCACGGCTGTTCGGGCGACCTCGCCGGCATTCCCGAGAAATTCATGAAGCGGGGTTTCATCGTCGCCGCGCCGCTGTCCTTCGCCCGGCCGGATCGCCCGGTCAGCTGCGGTGATATCGGTCCCGAAACGATCCGCTGGCGTCAGGAAGAGGCGCGCTGGACGATCCATCGCCTGTCGGGCCTGCCCTGGGTCGACGGCCATGGCATCGCCGTCGTCGGCGCTTCGGAAGGGGGGCTGGCCGTCGCCCGGTTCGCCGACGCGCCGGATGCTGTGGCCGCCCTGGTCATCCTCGGCTGGACCTGTACCGATCGCAACAACACCGATTTCGATGGTCTGCGGGTGCCCGCGGGCAAGCCGGTCTATGCCGCCATCGGCGATCTCGACCCCGCCGTGAGCAGCGGTCGCACCGGCGGCACCTGCCAGCGGGTTCTGGCCGGGCGGGCGGGTTCGCGCAGCGTCACCATCCGGGGGCTCGCCCACGAGGTGCCCGGCGACGATATCTTCGACGAGATCGCCGCCTTCATCGGCGACGCCCGCCGCGCGGTGCCCTGAGCGCCGATTTTCCACCCTTTCCCGGCCGCGACAAAACTTCCGTCGCCAGCTCTTGCGCCTTGCGGCATCTGCTATTAATAATGCGTCGCAAGATTATGGGCGGGCAGGGTCCCGGGAATGGAGGCATTGATGATCGGCAGGAATTGGGCGGCGGCGACGGCGGCCGGCGTGATCGCGCTTCACGGTGTTCCGGCTTTGGCCGGGGCGGACAAGGCGGCGGTGGTCAAGACCTATGCCGATATCGCCGAGGCCACTTTCGGCGACAGCCTGACCACGGCCAAGGCGTTGCAGGCGGCGATCGACAAGCTGGTGGCCGAGCCGTCGGAAGCCAATCTGGCCGCGGCGCGCAAGGCGTGGGCCGCCGCGCGTAACCCCTATCAGCAGTCGGAAGTCTATCGTTTCGGCAATGCCATCGTCGACGACTGGGAAGGCAAGGTGAACGCCTGGCCGCTGGATGAAGGCCTGATCGACTATGTCGCCGAAGGCTATGGCACCGAGTCGGACGAGAATCCCTTCTATGCCGCCAATGTCATCGCCAACAAGCAGCTGAAGGCGGGCGGCGAGACCATCGACGCCACGGTGATCAATACCGAGCTGTTGCAGAAGCTGCAGGAAGCGGGCGGTGTCGAATCCAATGTCGCCATCGGCTATCACGCCATCGAATTCCTGCTCTGGGGCCAGGACCTGAACGGGACCGGCCCGGGCGCCGGCAACCGGCCCTGGACCGACTATGCCAAGGGCAGCGCCTGCACCAACGGTCATTGCGACCGCCGCGCCGCCTATCTGACCTCGGCGACCGCGCTGCTGGTCGAGGATCTGTCGTGGATGGCCGATCAGTGGAAGGTCGGCGGCGACGCGCGCAAGCAGCTCGACGAGAAGGGCCCGGACGGCGGCATCGTCACCATCCTGACCGGCCTCGGCAGCCTCTCCTATGGCGAGCTGGCGGGCGAGCGCACCAAGCTCGGCCTGATCCTTCACGACCCCGAGGAAGAGCATGACTGCTTCTCGGACAATACCCACAACTCGCACTATTACGACGTCGTCGGCATGGTGAATGTCTACAAGGGCAGCTACACCAAACTGGACGGCACCAAGGTGACGGGGCCGTCGTTGTCCGCGCTGGTGACCGAGGCGGATGCCGCCCTCGGCGCCGAGGTCGACGGCAAGCTGGCCGCGACCCTCGCCGCGGCGGGCGCGGTCAAGGCCCGGGCCGAGAAGACCGAGCATTACGACCAGATGATCGGCGCCGACAACCCCGAGGGTAACGCCACCATCCAGAAGCTGGTGGACGGCCTGACCGACCAGACCCGTTCCTTCGAGCGCATCATCACCGCGCTGAAGCTGCAGCCGGTCGAATTCGAGGGTTCGGACAGTCTCGACAATCCGTCCGCCGTCGCGAAGTAACGCCGGTCGAATTGAAGCATCCTTCGTTTGCGTATCGCTTTGTCGCCGCCACCCTCGGGGTGGCGGTGCTGGCCGGCGCCGCCCTGGCCGGCATCACCGGGCTGGAGCCCGGGGAAGACAGCCCGGGCGGCGCGGCGACCGCCCGTGTCGCCCGCGATGCGCGGGCCTTCACCCATCCGTCGGCCAACCTCAGCCTCGAGCGGCGGATGGAGTTTCGCCTGGGCGATGCGATCTTCCGCAAGCTCTGGGCTTCTTCCCCGTCCTCGACCACGGCGTCGGACGGGCTCGGCCCGCTCTACAACGCCCGCTCCTGCCAGAGCTGCCACCTGCGCGACGGACGGGGCCGAGTGCCGCTGCCGGGCGAGACGGCGGTGTCGCTCTTCCTGCGTCTCAGCGTGCCGGCCCGCGATGCCGGGGACCAGGCCCGGCTCGATTCGGGCGAGGTCCCGGTCCTGCCCGAGCCGACCTATGGCACCCAGTTGCAGAATGCCGCCGTCCATGGCCTCGACGGCGAGGGGCGCATGGTCCTGACCTATGAGGAACAGACCGTGGAACTGTCCGGCGGCGAGAGCGTCTCCCTGCGCCGGCCGGCCTATGCCGTCGCCGATCTCGCTTATGGCCCCCTGGCGGCGGACGTGATGGTCTCGCCCCGGCTGGCGCCGCCGATGATCGGCCTCGGCCTGCTCGAAACTATCCCTGATGCCGATATCCTGGCCGGTGCCGATCCGGAGGACGCGGATGGCGACGGTATTTCCGGCCGGCCCAATCTTCTGGGGGGGGAGCGGCGCCTCGGCCGTTTCGGCTGGAAGGCCGGGCAGCCCGATGTCGCGGCGCAAAGCGCCCATGCCCTCGCCGGGGATATCGGCCTGTCCAGTCCTTCGCTGCCCTTCTCCCACGGCGATTGCACGGCGGCGCAAGAGCCTTGCCTGGCCGCCCCGACCGGCGATGATCCCGTGGCCGGGGTCGAGGTGACGGCGCCGGTCTTCGACATGCTGACCTTCTACGCCCGCCATCTGGCCGTGCCCGCCCGAACCGGGGCGGGGGAGGCGGATGTTCTCGCCGGCAAGGCGCGGTTTGGGGACGCGGGCTGTGCCGCCTGTCACCGCCCGTCCTTCGTCACGGCGGCGGATGCGGCCGACCCGGAGCTGGCCGGCCAGCGCATCTATCCCTACACGGATCTTCTACTGCACGACATGGGGCCGGATCTCGCCGACAATCGCCCGGAAGCCCGGGCGGGGGGCAGCGAATGGCGGACGCCGCCGCTCTGGGGCATCGGCTTGACGCAAGAGGTCTCCGGTCGTACCGAGTTCCTGCATGACGGCCGCGCCCGCAGCCTGACCGAGGCCATTCTCTGGCACGGCGGCGAAGCGGCGGCGGCCCGTGACCGCTTCGTCGCCATGACGCCGGAAGACCGGCGCCTGCTCATCGAATTCCTGCGTTCGCTGTAAGGAGGGCGCCCATGCGCCGTTGGTTCAGGATCGTCTCCGTCGCCGGGCTGATCGCCGGCCTGCCGGCCGCCGCGCTCGCGCAGGAGGATGACGAGGGGCCGGCGCTGTCGGCCGCCGACCAGAGCGCGCTGTCGACGATGAACGCATCGATCGTCGATCGCCACGTGACCCCGGCCTTCAAGGCACTGGCCTCGGCCGCCGCCGTCTTCGCCGCCCATGCGGAATTGTTCTGCAAGGCGCCGGACGAGGCCGGCCTCGATGGCCTGCGCACCTTCTACGGCGCCCTGTCCGATGGCTGGCAGGGGGTGCAGCACCTGCGCTTCGGCCCGACCGAACTGTTCATGCGCTCGTCCCGCCTGATGTTCTGGCCCGATCCCCGCGACAGCGTCGGCCGCCAGCTGGCCGAGCTTCTGGGCAAGAAGGATCCGGCCCTGCTCGCCGCCGACAAGCTGCAGGGCCAGAGCGTTTCGGTCCAGGGCCTGCCGGCGCTGGAGCGCCTGCTGTTCGGCGAAGATGCGAGGAGGCTTCTCGCGGGCGATGACGAGGCGGCCTTGCGCTGCGCCGCGATCCTCGGCATCGCCGGCAACGTCAAGACGATCGCCGATGGCGCCGCGGCCGACTGGTCCGGTGGCGGCGTCGCCTATGACAGGGCGATCAAGCACGCGGGGCCGGAGAACGAGCTGTATCGCACCCCCTCGGAAGCGACGGTCGAATTGTTCAAGGCGCTCTATCTCGCGACGGAGGTCGTCGCCGACCGCAAGCTGGCCCGGGCCCTTGGCGACAAGCCGGAAGCGGCCCGGCCGCGCCTGCTCGAGCAATGGCGCAGCGGCCGCTCCTTGCGCAATATCCAGATCGATCTCGCCGCCGCCGCCGGCCTGTGGCGGGCGGGCATGAGCGATCTCGTCCGCCAGCGCGACGCAGGCGTGGCGGCCGAAGTCGACGCCGCCCTCGACAAGGCGGTGCGGGACGCGGATGCGATCGTCGCCCCGCTCGACACCGCGATCGCCGATCCGGTCCGCCGCCCGGCCGTGGAGACGGTGGTGGCGGATGCGCTCGCGGCCAAGACGCTGATCGCCAACCGGCTGGCGCCCGCGCTCGGCATTCCCCTCGGCTTCAACGCCCTCGACGGGGATTGAGATGTCTTTGATCACACGGCGGGTGGCCGGCATCGGCCTCGTGGCGGCGGGCCTCCTCGCCGGCTTTGGGCTTGCCGGGCGACGGGCCGGGGCGGCGTCCCCGCTCTGGTTCGGCACGCGGCTGGATGGCGGGCAGGCGGCCTTCGCCACCGCGTTCGACGCGGACGGGCAGGCGGTGATCGACCTGCCGCTGCCCGCGCGGGGGCACGGCATCGCCATCGCGCCGAACAAGCGCCTCGGCCTCGTCATGGGGCGCCGGCCGGGGCTCTATGCCCTCGCCGTCGATATACCATCGGGCAAGGTCATCGCCAGTATCGCGCCGCCCGAGGGCCGGCACTTCTGCGGTCACGCGGTGTTTTCCGGCGACGGCCGCCTGCTGCTGGCGACCGAAACCGACTGGGAGGGGGAGCGGGGCCTGATCGGCGTCTATGACGCCGCGGCCGGTTTCGCCCGGATCGCCGAATGGGACAGTGGCGGTCTCGATCCCCATGACGTCCGGCTGCTGCCGTGGGGGACACGGATCATCGTCGCCAATGGCGGCATCCTGACCCATCCGGACGCGCCGGGGGCGAAGCTGAACCTGGCGGAGATGGATTCGTCGCTCGCCATCATCGATCTCGGCACCGGCGCGATCGAGAAACAGATACGCCTGGCGCCCGGCCTGTTCCAGCTCTCCCTCCGCCATCTGGTGGTCGGGGCCAAGGGCAGCGTCGGTTTCGTCATGCAGTACGAAGGGCCCGCGACCGATGCGGTGCCGCTGGCCGGCCTGCTGCGGCCGGACGGCAGGGTGGAACTGCTCGACATGCCGCGCGAGCGGCTGTCGGACCTGCGCCATTACTGCGGCAGCGCCTCGAGCGACGCCTCGGGCACGATCTTCGGCATGACCAGTCCGCGCGGTGGCCAGGCGGCGTTCTTCCGTTTCGCCGACGGCGCCTATCTGGGCAGCCGGCCCCTGTCCGATGTCTGCCCGATCGCGGCCGATCCCGCCGCCCCCGGCCGCTTCTACATGGCGGGCGGCCATGGCGGGATCGATCGGGTTACCCCGGACGGAACCGAGGCCAGCCTTTCGACCCCGCTCGCCCGCGGCGCCCTGTGGGACAACCACATGGCGCTGGTCTGAGGATATCCCTCAGTCGGTGATGTGGTAGCCGCCGTCGACGAAGGCGATATTGCCGGTGACCCCCGTCGAGAAATCTGAGACGAGGCCGGTGGCGATCGCGCCGACTTCCGAGATATCCACGAGACGACGGGACGGGGCGCGTTCCCGCGCGGCATCGATCAGCGTATCGAAGTGATCGATGCCCGATGCCGCCCGCGTCTTCAGCGGCCCGGGCGACAGGGCGTTGACCCGAATGCCCTTCGGCCCCAGTTCGGCGGCGAGGTAGCGCACGCTGGCCTCGAGCGCGGCCTTGACCGGCCCCATCACATTGTAATTGTCGATGACCCTCTCGCTGCCGTGATAGGAGACGGTCAGCAGGCAGCCGCCATCAGTCATCAGGGGTTCCGCCAGCCGCGCCATGCGGATGAAGGAATGGCAGGAAATATCCATCGCGAGGGAGAAGCCCTCGCGGGAGCTGTCGGTCACGCGGCCGTGCAGATCCTCCTTCGGGCAGAAGGCGATCGAATGCAGCAGGAAATCGAGCCGGCCCCAGCGCGCCCGGATCGCCTCGAAAGCCGCCGCCATTTCCGCGTCGCTCTGCACGTCCATGGGCAGCAGCAGGCCGGCGCCGACCTCCGCCGCCACCGGGGCGACATGGGGTTTCGCCTTTTCGTTCAGATAGGTGACGGCCAGCTCGGCGCCGGCGGCGCGAAACAGGCGGGCGCAGCCGGTGGCGATGGAGTCGCGATTGGCGATACCGGTCACGAGGCCGACCTTGCCGGCGAGGAGGCCGGCCAGTTTTTCAGGGCTGGAGGACATAGGACCCCGGGGCCTCCTCGATCGCGGTGTAACCTGCGGCTTCATTGCCCATGGCGGGCGGGGCGACGCGCGGCCGGCCGGCCTGCTTCGCCTCGATCCATTCGGCCCAGGCCGGCCACCACGAGCCCTTGTGCTCGGGCATGGTCCTGGCCCAGGCGTCCGGCTCGACATGGCATTCATTGGCGCCGTGATGGCTGATCTGATAGTGGCGGCGCGGGTTTTCAGGGCCGGCGACGATACCGGCGTTGTGGCCACCCGAGGTGAGCAGGAAGGTCACATCCGTATCGGTCAGCTGGTGGATCTTGAACACGGATTTCCACGGCGCGACATGGTCGGCGATGGTGCCGACGGCGAAGATCGGCGCGCGGATATCGGTCAGGGCGATCGCCCGGTCGCCCACCCGGAACTGGGCGCGCGCCAACTGGTTCTCGAGGAACAGCTCGCGCAGATATTCCGAATGCATCTTGTAGGGCATGCGGGTCGCATCGGCGTTCCAGGCCATCAGGTCGATCATTTCCTCGCGCTGGCCGAGGAGGTAGTCGTGGATGATGCGCGACCAGATCAGGTCGTTGGAGCGCAGCAGCTGGAAGGCGCCCGCCATCTGGCCGGTCGCCAGATAGCCCTTCTGCCACATCATGTCCTCGAGGAAGGTGACCTGGCTCTCGTTGATGAAGAGGCCGATTTCGCCGGGCTCGGTGAAATCGGTCTGGGCGGCGAACAGCGTGATGCTGGCCAGGCGATGGTCGCCGTCGCGGGCCATGGTGGCGGCGGCGATGGACAGAAGCGTGCCGCCCAGGCAATAGCCGGTGGCATGGATCTTCTCGCCCGGCACGATGGCGTTGATGGCATCGAGCGCGGCGGCGACGCCCAGATGGAGGTAATCCTCCATGCCGAGATCGCGGTCGCCGCTGTCCGGGTTCTTCCACGAGATCATGAAGACCGTGTGGCCCCGATCGGTCAGATATTTGACCAGGGAATTCACGGGCGACAGGTCGAGGATGTAATACTTCATGATCCAGGCCGGCACGAACAGGATCGGTTCGGCGAGAACCTCGGTGGTCGTCGGGGTATATTGGATCAGCTCGATCAACCGGTTGCGCAGGATGACCTTGCCCGGGCTGACCGCCAGATTGACGCCGACCTCGTAGTGATTGGTCGACTGCTTGTCATGGGCGAGGTTGCGGGCGGTATCGTCGATGAAATTCTGCAGGCCGCGCATGAGGTTGGCGCCGCCCTGCACGATGGTCTGTTCCAGCACGACGGGGTTGGTCGCGACGAAATTGGTCGGCGCCATCATGTCGAGCAACTGCCGGGTGACGAAGGATACCACCTCGCTGTGCTGCCGGGTCTCGCCGCGCACGCCCGTCGTCGCCTCATGCCACCATTGTTCCGTGGTCAGGAAGCTCTGGGCCATCAGGTTGAAGGGAAAGCGTTCCCAGGCCGGATCCTCGAAGCGGTGATCGCCTTTGACCGTCTGGGCCGGGTGTGGCGCCGGAATTTCGGGCTCGAAGGCACTATGCGCGGCGAAGCGCATCAGGTTGCTGCCCGCCGTCACGGCCTTTTCGACCAGCTCCATCTGCTTGCCCGGCGAAGCCGCGAGATGCAGCAGCCAGTCGCTATAGGCGGCCATCAGGGCTGTCGGCGAGATTCCACCGGTCAGACGGGCGATGGCCGATTTGGTGAGGCGGTCCAGTGTCGATGTCGTATTGTCGTTCATCGCTTGCTCCACGATCCAGTGGCGACAGTCTGACGCCATGGTGCACTGCATCATTGACCTGTATCATGGCTTTGGTATCGAGGCACTTTACATGTCAGTGATGCGCATGACGCACTGCACAGTGAACTTGAGTGGGGCCGTCCGATGAACAAGCTGACCAAAGCTGCGATCCTGCTGGTGGTTGTGGTGGCCCTGGCCATCGGCGGCTACTGGTACTGGCACAGCCGTCAGGCCGGCCGTCTGCCGCCCGGCATCGCCAGCGCCAATGGCAGGCTCGAGGCCGATCAGGTCGATATTTCGACCAAGATGGCGGGGCGGATCGTCGAGATCCTGGTCCGCGAGGGTGATTTCGTCGAGGCGGGGGCGGTCATCGCCCGCATGGACCGGGCGGAACTGGATGCCCAGCTGGCGGGCGCCAGGGCTCAGGTCGTGCAGGCCGAAAAGGCCGCCAACTCGGCCGCCGCCGACATCGACCAGGCCGCCAGCCAGCAGGCCCTGGCCCAGCAGGAATTCCAGCGCGCCGAGGTGTTGCAGCGCCGCGGCTATCAGTCGATCGAGGTGCTGGACCAGCGAAGGGCGCAGCTCGCCTCGGCCGGGGCCGCGCTCGAGGCGGCGAAGGCGAACGAACAGCAGGCGGTCGCGGCGATCGATACGGCGAAGGCGGCGGTCGATCGGCTGCAAACCCTGCTGGACGACACGATCCTGGTCGCGCCCCGCGCCGGCCGGGTGCAATACCGCTTGGCCGAGCCGGGCGAAGTGCTGGCCGCCGGCTCCCGCGTGGTCACATTGCTCGACATCGGCCAGGTCTACATGACCGTGTTCCTGCCGGCGTCGCAGGTCGGCCGCCTCGCGGTCGGCGGGGAAGCCCGCCTCGTCCTCGATCCGGCGCCCGAATTGGTGATCCCGGCCACGGTTTCTTTCGTTTCGGCCGATGCCCAGTTCACGCCCAACGCGGTCGAGACCAAGGACGAGCGCGACAAGCTGATGTTCAAGGTCAAGCTGCGCATCGATGCCGACCTTCTGGTGAAATATCAGACCCAGGTGAAGACCGGCGTGCGCGGCCTTGGCTATGTCCGCTATGACGATACCGCCGTCTGGCCCGACGGGCTGGCGGTGAGGCTGCCGCGGTGACCGACAGCATCGCCGTCCTCGAAGGGGTCGGCCATCGCTACGGGGAGGTCGCGGCGCTCGATGCCGTCGACCTCGCTATTCCCGCCGGCTGCATGGCGGGGCTGATCGGGCCGGACGGCGTCGGCAAGTCGACCCTGCTGGCCCTCGTCGCCGGGGTGCGCAAGGGTCAGCAGGGCAAGGTGACCGTGCTGGGCGGCGACATGGCCGACCGGCGCCATCGTCAGGCCAGCCTGACCCGCGTCGCCTATATGCCGCAAGGCCTTGGCCGCAATCTCTACCCGACCCTGTCGATCTTCGAGAATCTGGATTTCTTCGCCCGGCTGTTCGGCCAGCGCCGGGCCGAGCGCGAGGCGCGAATCGCCGAACTGGTGGCGGCGACCGGGCTTACCCCCTTCGTCGACCGGCCGGCGGGCAAGCTCTCGGGCGGCATGAAGCAGAAGCTCTCGCTGTGCTGCGCCCTCATTCACGATCCCGACCTGCTGATCCTCGACGAGCCGACGACCGGCGTCGATCCCCTGTCGCGCCGGCAGTTCTGGGACCTGATCGATCGTATCCGCGCCCGCCGGCCGGGCATGAGCACCTTGGTCGCCACCGCCTACATGGAAGAGGCGGAACGCTTCGACTGGATCGCCGCCATGGACGACGGCAAGGTGCTGGCGACCGGCACGCCGGCTGAGATCCGACAGAAAACCGGCACCGAGACCCTGGAGGCCGCCTTCATCAGCCTGCTGCCCGCCGACAAATCCGCGGCGGCCGGTGTCGTCGTGCCGCCCCGCCCGGCGGATGGCGGCGAGATCGCGATCGAGGCGACGGATCTGACCTGCCGCTTCGGCGATTTCACGGCGGTCGATCATGTCTCCTTCCGCATCGAGAGGGGCGAGATCTTCGGTTTCCTCGGCTCCAACGGTTGCGGCAAGACGACGACGATGAAGATGCTGACCGGCCTCCTGTCCCCGACGGAAGGCGAGGCGCGTCTGTTCGGCCAGGTGCTCGATGCCGACGACATGTCGACACGGCACCGGGTCGGCTACATGTCGCAATCCTTCTCGCTTTATGGCGAACTCACGGTGCTGCAGAACCTGGAACTGCACGCCCAGCTGTTCCATCTCGAAGCCGGGGCCGCGCGGGCGCGCATCCGCGAGGTATTGGGCGATTTCGATCTGGTCGAGGTCCGCCACAGCCTGCCGGACGACCTGCCGCTCGGCATCCGCCAGCGCCTGCAACTGGCCGCCGCCGTGCTGCATGGCCCGGACATGCTGATCCTCGACGAGCCGACCTCGGGCGTCGATCCCGTCGCCCGCGACCAGTTCTGGCGCTTCCTCGTCGATCTTGCCCGCGACAAGGGCGTCACCATCTTCATCTCGACCCATTTCATGAACGAGGCGGAGCGCTGCGACCGCATCTCGCTCATGCACGCTGGCAAGGTGCTGGCGGTCGGAACGCCGGCCGAACTCGCCGCGTCCAAGGGCTCGGCCCGGCTGGAGGATGCCTTCATCGCCTATCTCGAGGCGGTGGCGGATGCCCCCGACAACGCCGAGGCGCCGGCTGCCGCGGTCGCCGAAGCCACCAGGCCGGCCTCGCGCCTGTTCTCGCCGCTGCGCTGGTTCGCCTATGCCCGGCGCGAGACGATGGAAATCCTGCGCGATCCGATCCGCCTGGCCTTCGCCTTCTTCGCGCCGGTCCTGCTGATGATCACCTTCGGCTACGGCATTTCCTTCGATGTAGAAGATCTGCCCTATGCCGTCGTCGATCAGGACCAGAGCCGGGAGAGCCGGGCCATCCTCGATGCGTTCGAGGGTGGTCATTCCTTCGAGCTGAAGTCGCGGCTGTCCGATCCCGGCCAGGCGGACACCGGGCTGAAGGACGGTACATTGAAATTCTATGTCGAGGTGCCGTCCGGCTTCGGCCGCGATCTGCTGGCGGGACGGGCACCCGAAATCGGCGTCTGGATCGACGGCGCCATGCCGTTCCGGGCGGAAACCACGCGCTCCTATGTCAAGGCGGCGATCGCCCAGCGCATGGCCGTCATTGCCGAGGAACAGGGGGGCGCCCTATCCGGCGATGCCTATACGGTGGTCAGCCGCTTCCGTTACAACCAGTCCTTCAAGAGCGCGCCCGCCATCGTGCCCGGTGTCGTCATGCTGATGCTGGTGCTGATCCCGGCGATGATGACGGCGGTCGGCGTGGTGCGCGAGAAGGAGACCGGATCGATTGCGAATTTCCGCTCGACTCCGGTCACGCGGCTCGAATTCCTCACCGGCAAGCAGGCGCCTTATGTCGTCATTTCCATCGGCAGTTTCCTGATGATGGTGCTGCTCGCGATCTTCGTCTTCGAGGTTCCGGTGAAGGGTTCGTTCATCGCCCTTTTCGCGGGGACCGTCGCCTATCTGCTGGCGACCACGGGCTTTGGCCTGCTGGTCTCGTCCTTCACCAAGTCGCAACTGGCGGCGATTTTCGCGACAGCGATCATCTCGATCATTCCGGCCGTGAATTTCTCGGGCCTGATGGTGCCGGTCTCCTCCCTGTCGGGTGGCGGGCGGTTGTTTGGTCTCGCGTTTCCGGCGGGCTGGTATCAGCAGATCAGTGTCGGCGCCTTCACAAAATCGCTCGGCTGGACCGATCTCTGGCTCAATCACCTGATGCTGGGGGCCTTTGGCATCATTTTCATCGTCGGGGCCATGCTGGCCCTGCCGAAACAGGAGCGCTGAGATGAAACAGCGCCTCGCCACCATCTATCGTCTCGGCATCAAGGAATTGCGCTCCCTGCGGGCCGATCCGGTCATGATGTTCCTCGTTTTCTACACGTTCACCATCGCCATCTACACGGTGGCGACCGGTGCCCGTTTCGATGTCCACGACGCCGCCGTCGCCATTGTCGACGAGGACCGCTCGGCCCTTTCGCGCGCCATGGCGGATGCCATCCGGCCGCCCCAGTTCAAGCCGCCGGTGGAAATCGGCGCCGAAGAGATCGACCGGGCCATGGACCAGGGACGCTTCGTCTTCGTGATCGATATTCCGCCCCGTTTCGAGGCCGATGTCCTCGCCGGGCGGAATCCCGGCGTACAGATCAACATCGATGCCACGGCGATGACCCAGGCCGGCAACGGCCTCGCCTATCTGAGGGGCGTGCTGTCCGACACGGTTGGCGACCGCCTGCGCCATGATGCGCCCGAGGCGGCGGGCGCGGTCGAACTGGTGACGCGGGCGCGCTTCAACCCGAACCTTGCGTCCGAATGGTTCACGCCCGTCATGCAGGTGATCAACAATATCACCATCCTGACCGTGATCCTGACGGGCGCCGCCTTTATCCGCGAGCGCGAGCACGGCACGATCGAGCATCTGCTGGTGATGCCGGTGCGGCCGATCGACATTCTTCTGTCCAAGGTCTGGGCCAATGGTCTCGTCATCGTCATCGCCGCCGCCCTGTCGCTGCTGATCGTCGTTCAGGGCCTGCTGGCGGTGCCGCTGGCGGGATCGGTC
>JAOZVS010000030.1 GCA_025869435.1 Zavarzinia sp. | reverse complement strand
GACGGGTTACTGTAGTTCTGACGTTTGCTCTTCCTATATCATTGGTTCGGTATGCAGGGGTCGATAAGTTCTCGTTGTTCATCTGTCGGATCTCGCTCGGTTACGGATCGAGCGGCCGTCCTGGCCGCAACGTCTGGATATCCGGCCCATGGGGCCGCGGGGGGAGGTCCAGACATCGCGCAACTTCGCCGCGACGGATGTGCCCGTCGTCACACTCCGGCGATCATTCGCCTATGAAACATGAGAGATCTCAGCAATCCGGCCGTCACGAGACGCCGGGCTTCACGCCGCCCGAGGGCGGGCCGGCGGCATCAGGCGGCCTGGGGGCGGCCCCACCAGGCGATCGCCAGCCGGAAGGGGGCGAGCAGGCCGAGGGCGAAGGAGAGTTTCACCGCGAGATCGCCGGCCGCCCAGCCCAGCCAGGGCAGGCCCGAGAAAGCGAAGGCGGCGGAGAAAAAGATCGTCGTATCGACGATGGAGCCGAGGGCCGAAGCCGCCAGCGGCGCCCGCCACCAGGTCTGACGACGCAGACGGTTAAACACCGTGACGTCGAGCAGCTGGCCGGTCAGGAAGGCGAGGCCCGAGGCGGCGGCGATACGCGCATCCGCGAACAGGGCCGACAGGATGACGGCGATCAGGAAGCCGACATAGACCACCCGGCGCGCCGACCCTGCGCCGATCTGCCGGTTGGTCAGATCGGTGACGAAGAAGGACAGCGGATAGGTGAAGGCACCCCAGGTCAACCAGTCCGCGAGGCCGAAAGGCTCGAACGGATATTGGACCAGGATGTTGGACGCAACCACGACGGCGGTCATGGCGAGAACAGCGCCGAGGAAGAAACCCCGGTCCGTTTTCGCCAGTACCGTCATGGCTCCGCCCTGTCCGCTCAGGCCGCCTGGGCGACCACGGCTTCGGCGCGCTTCTCGATCAGCTTCTTCAGGCGACGGGCCTTCAGCGACAGCTCGGTGTCGCGGGCCTTGACCAGGAAGGCATCGAGGCCGCCATTATGCTCGACCGAGCGCAGGGCATTGGCCGAGATGCGGAAACGGATCGACTGATTCAGCGATTCGCTGATCAGGGACACGTTCACCAGATTCGGAAGGAAACGAGTCCGGGACTTGTTGTTGGCATGGCTGACGTTGTTGCCAACGAGAACGCCCTTGCCGGTCAGTTCGCAGCGCCGCGCCATGTGTGATCTCCCATGCCTTTTGCGCAAAATATCCATATCACTGGAAGCCCAAGGCTCCCCGTGGAAGTCGCGTCTTCTAGACCTGCGGTGCCCGTTCGTCAAGGCCCGAAGCCTGCATTCTGCGCCATAGGCCCCTGCCCTTGCGGTGCCTTGCGGCGCTGGGCCTGGGCGACCACCCTAAAGGATATATCCCCACAATCCGAAGGGTTGAGTCATGTCCCGGACCTCCCCGCTGTTTTCCCCCTATCGAATGGCATCGATCGATCTGCCGAATCGCATCGTCATGGCGCCGCTGACCCGCGACCGGGCCGGCCCCGGCAATGTCCCGACGGCGCTGATGGCCGAATATTACCGCCAGCGCGCCAGCGCCGGCCTGATCATTTCCGAAGCCAGCCAGATCTGCCCCGAAGGTCAGGGCTACGACGCCACCCCCGGCATCCACAGCGACGAACAGATCGCCGGCTGGCGCCGGGTGACCGACGCGGTGCATGAGGCCGGCGGCCATATCTATATCCAGCTGTGGCATGTCGGGCGCATTTCCAATGTCGCCTTCCAGCCGGGCGGCGCCGCACCGGTCGCGCCCTCGGCCATCCAGGCCAATGCCAAGACCTTCGTCGCCGGCAATTTCGCCCCGACCTCGATGCCGAGGGCGCTGCGCACCGACGAATTGCCCGGTCTGGTCGAGACTTATGCCAGGGCCGCGCGCAATGCGATGGCGGCGGGTTTCGACGGCGTCGAGATCCATGCCGCCAACGGCTATCTGCTCGACCAGTTCCTGCGCGACGGCACCAACAAGCGCGACGATGCTTACGGCGGCGCCATCGCCAACCGCGCCCGCCTGCTGCTCGAGGTCGTCGACGCCGTCTCCGCCGCCATCGGGCCGGAGCGGACGGGCGTTCGCCTCGCCCCCGTCTCGCCCGCCAACGATATTTCGGACAGCGACCCGACAGCCCTGTTCAGCCATGTCGTGGAGGGACTGGACGCGCGCGGCATCGCCTATATCCACATCATCGAAGGCGCCACCGGCGGCGCCCGCGACGTCGGCCAGCCCTTCGATTTCGTCGCCTTGCGCAAACGCTTCCGCGGCGCCTATATCGCCAACAACGGCTACGACAGGGCGCTGGCGGACGAGACCCTTCACGCCGACCACGCCGACCTCATCGCCTTCGGCAAACCCTTCATCGCCAATCCCGATCTGGTCGCGCGCCTGCAGCAGAACGCGCCCCTCAACGAGGTCGTGCGCGAAACCCTCTACGGCGGCGGGGCTGAAGGCTATACGGACTACCCGGCGCTGGGTTGAACAGGGTCAGGGGCGTCTATCGGAACAGCCCCTGCCAGTCGCGGGCGGCATGGACGATATCCAAAATGACGACCCGGGCATCTTCCACCCTGTAAAGGATCAGATAGTCGCCGTGCGGCCGCCGACGAAGCCCGATGGGCTCGTGTCCCGGCACGAGCGGAAAGGCCAGCGGCATCTCGGCAAGGGCCCTGGCCTTGTCCCGCAACTCTTCGACAAAGGTGATCGCCCGCGCCCTGTTGTCCCGGGCGATGTAAAGAGCAATGCCGCGAAGCCCCGCCCGGGCGCGCGCGGAAAAAACGGCCTTCATGCTCCTTCGGTACCGACCGGCAGCGTCTCCAATTCAGCCAGCAGCCTGTCGAAGACCTCATCCGCATCGATCACCCGGCCCGCCTCGACATCGGCCAGACTGTCCTCGATAGCCTTCTCGAAAGCAGCCTTGCGGGCTTCGCGCTCCTCGAGAAGGCGGAGCGCGTCGCGGATCACTTCGCTCGCGCTGGCATAGCGGCCGGTGGCCAGCTGCTCGCGGATGAACTCTTCGAAATGCTTGCCGATCGTGTAGCTGCTGGGCATGGCCGGACCTCCTGCTATCAATTTATGATAGCGTCGGCCCCGCTCGCCTTCAATCCGGCCAGACCGGCCGGCCGAGGAAGGCGGTCAGCAGGCGTTCGGCGGCGAGGGTCGGGGTGGTCTCGCGGGCGACGACGGCGCTTTCGAGCCCCGGAGCCTCCGCGGCGACCGTGGGATGATCCTTGAGGGCGGTGATCAATCCATCCTCGATCTCGCGCCACAGCGCGGCCCGCGCCTGTTCGGCGCGCAGTTTCGCCAATTCACCCGAAGTTTCCATCGCCTGACGGAATTCGTTGATGGTGGCCCATACCCCGTCCATGCCGGTCGCCGAGACCGAGGAAACGGTCAGCACCTTGGGCCGCCAGCACGCCACCTTGGGCCGCATCAGGTGGAGCGCCGAGCGCAGTTCGGAGGCCGCGCGCTGCGCCGCCAGGGCGAGATCGCCATCCGCCTTGGTGACGATCAGCAGATCGGCCAGTTCCATGATGCCGCGCTTGATGCCCTGAAGATCGTCGCCGCCCGCCGGCGACGCCAGCAGGACGAAGAGATCGACCATGTCGGCGACCGCGGTTTCCGACTGGCCGACGCCCACGGTCTCGATGAAGACCACGTCGAAGCCCGCCGCCTCGGTCAGCAGCATGGCCTCGCGCGTTCGCCGCGCCACGCCGCCCAGGGTGCAATTCGACGGGCTGGGCCGGATATAGGCGTTCGGCTCGCGCGAGAGGGTTTCCATCCGTGTCTTGTCGCCGAGGATCGAGCCGCCGGAGCGGCTGGACGACGGATCGACCGCGAGCACGGCGACCTTGTGCCCGCTTCGCGTCAGCCAGGTGCCGAAGGCTTCGATGAAGGTCGATTTCCCCACCCCGGGCGGGCCGGAGAAACCGATGCGGATCGCCCTTCCGGTACTGGGCAGCAGATGCTCGATCAGGCGGGAGGCCTGGATGCGGTGATCGTGCCTCGTCGATTCGACGAGGGTGATCGCCCGCGCCAGGGCGCGCCGCTCACCGGCGATTATGCCGGTGGCGAGCGCCTGGGTCGCGCCGGACATGGGTGCCGGCTCGCCGGCGGAAACGGAACCTGTCATCATCCGCTGGATTTATCAGGGGAGAGGCGGTCAGGCCAAGCCCCCGCGACATCGGAATTCTCCCCGACAGCCCGAAACCGGAGGATTGGCTCATGCGTATCGTCCGCCATATCGCCGCCGCCCTCGCCCTCGCAACCACTTTGCCCGCCGCCGCGCTCGCCGCCGGGCCGGACCGGGTCGACCTGACCTACCGGGTTTTCCTGGGCGGCCTGCCCATCGTCGAGGTCGACACCAAGACCGTCGTCGATGGCGGCCGCTACCGGATGGACAATCTCACCCGCACCGTCGGCCTGTGGGAGAGCCTGTTCCAGGCCCGGATGCTGACAAGGGTCGACGGCCGCTTCGACGCCGCCGCCGAGGACGGCGCCCGCCCCAGCCTGTTCCAGGTCCGCTATGACGGCAGGGTCGGCAAGCGCCGCTCGGTCGATGTCTATTTCGACGACAAGGGGCCGCGCGAGATCGTCGCCGTGCCGCCCAATGCCGAGGACGGCCGCCGCCCGGTTGAGCCGGAATTCCTGCTGGGCGCGACCGATCCCGCGACCGCCGCCATCCTGGCGGCCGAGACCGGCCCGGAGAACCGGATCTGTCAGCGCTCGTTCAAGATCTTCGATGGAAGGCGGCGCTACGACGTCGCCTTCGAGAACAAGGGCACGGACCATATCGACGGCGGCAATGGCGACTTCTACGAGGGCGAGGCGATCCATTGCCTGATCCGCTACAAGCGGATCAAGGGTTTCGATCCGACCTGGGAACGGTCGGACGCCAAGAATTACCCGAACGAAGTCCACATTTGGTTCGTCCGCTTCCCCGAATTGCCGCGGGCGATCCCGGTGAAGGTGCAGGTGAAGACCGAATATGGCGTCACGGTCGCGCAGTTGATCCACCGCGCCCTCGCCAGGGGCGAACCCTTGAGCGATGCCGCCGCCCTGCTGCCCCCGCCGGACATGAAGGGCATGGGCGGCTGAGTTCCCCCTCCCCCGGAAGGGAGAGGGAGCAAGCTGCTATCGTCAGGCGGCCTGACGGCGCTTGGCGATGATCGACATGATCTCGGCCGCGGCGGACGGGATATTGGTGCCGGGGCCATAGATGGCCGCGACGCCCGCCTTGTAGAGGAAGTCGTAGTCCTGGGCCGGGATGACGCCGCCGCAGACCACCAGCACGTCGTCGGCGCCGGCCTTCTTCAGTTCGGCGATGAGTTCCGGCACCAGGGTCTTGTGGCCGGCGGCCTGGGACGAGACGCCGACGACATGGACGTCGTTCTCGACCGCGTCGCGGGCGACTTCCGCCGGGGTCTGGAATAGCGAGCCGACGTCGACGTCGAAACCGATGTCGGCGAAGGCGGTGGCGATCACCTTGGCGCCGCGGTCGTGACCATCCTGGCCCATCTTGGCGACCAGCATGCGCGGCCGGCGGCCTTCCTCGCGGGCGAAGGCGGCAACCTCGTTGCGAATGCGGTCGAAGCCCTCGTCACCCTCGTAAGCGGCGCCGTAAACGCCGGAGATCGAGCGGATCACCGCCTTGTGACGGGTGAAGACCTTTTCCAGCGCGTCGGAAATCTCGCCCACCGTGGCGCGGACCCGGGCCGCCTTCACGGCGAGGTCGAGCAGATTGGCCTCGGTGCTTTTGGCCCCTTCGGTCAGGGCGTTCAGCGCGGCCGTCACCGCCGCCTCGTCGCGGGTGGCGCGGATCTGCTTCAGGCGGGCGACCTGGGACTCGCGGACGGCGACATTGTCGACGTCGAGAATATCCACCGGGGCCTCTTCCTTGAGGCGGTACTTGTTCACGCCGACGATGACTTCCTCGCCCCGGTCGATGGCGGCCTGACGGCGCGCCGCCGATTCCTCGATGCGCAGCTTGGGCAGGCCGGTCTCGACCGCCTTGGTCATGCCGCCCATTTCTTCCACTTCGGCGATCAGCTTGCGCGCCTCGGCGACGAGGTCGGCGGTCAGCTTCTCGACATAGTAGGAACCGCCCAGCGGATCGACGACATGGGTGACGCCCGTCTCTTCCGCGAGGATGAGCTGGGTGTTGCGGGCGATGCGGGCCGAGAATTCGGTCGGCAGCGCGATCGCCTCGTCCAGCGAATTGGTATGCAGCGACTGGGTGCCGCCGAAGATCGCCGCCATCGCCTCATAGGCGGTGCGAACGACGTTGTTGTAGGGGTCCTGCTCGGTCAGGCTGACGCCCGAGGTCTGGCAGTGGGTGCGCAGCATCAGGCTGGAGGCCTTCTTCGGCTTGAACTGGGCCATCATCTCGGCCCAGAGGAAGCGGGCGGCGCGCAGCTTGGCGACTTCCATGAAGAAGTTCATGCCGATCGCGAAGAAGAATGACAGGCGGCCGGCGAAGGCATCGACGTCGAGGCCCTTGGACAGGGCGGCGCGGACATATTCGAGGCCGTCGGCCAGCGTATAGGCCAGTTCCTGAACCTGATTCGCGCCGGCTTCCTGCATGTGGTAGCCGGAGATCGAGATCGAGTTGAACTTCGGCATGTTGACCGAGGTATAGGCGATGATGTCCGCGATGATCCGCATCGAAGGCTCGGGCGGATAGATATAGGTGTTGCGGACCATGAACTCCTTCAGGATGTCGTTCTGGATCGTGCCCGAGAGCTTGTCCTGCGACACGCCCTGCTCTTCCGCCGCGATGATGTAATTGGCGAGACAGGGCAGCACGGCGCCGTTCATGGTCATCGAGACCGACATCTTGTCGAGCGGAATGCCATCGAACAGGACCTTCATGTCCTCGACGCTGTCGATGGCGACGCCCGCCTTGCCGACGTCGCCGGTCACGCGCGGATGATCGCTGTCATAACCGCGGTGGGTGGCGAGATCGAAGGCGATGGAAAGCCCCATCTGCCCGGCGGCCAGATTCTTGCGATAGAAGGCGTTCGACGCTTCCGCGGTCGAGAAGCCGGCGTACTGGCGGATGGTCCAGGGCCGGTTCGAATACATCGAGGCACGCACGCCCCGGGTGAAGGGGGCGAAGCCCGGCAGCGTGTCGGCGGTTTCCAACCCTTCGACATCGGCGGCCGTATAGAGCGGCTTCACGGCGATGCCTTCCGGCGTGTCCCACGTCAGACTGTCCGCCGGCTTGCCGCCGAGTTCCTTCGATACGAGTGCCTGCCAGTCTTCAAGGCTGCGCTTCGGAAAATCGGCCATTGCCCGCCATCCCCTTACAATTCCTTCGTCGTAATAGGGTCTTCCGCCCGAAGAAGTCAACGAGCGGCACAGGTGTTTGCAGGCAACATGGGGTTACGCCATGCTTTGGTCGAATCAAATGCATCCCGTTCGAGGTCCCGGAGATTCCCATGCGCCCGATCTTCTTGCTGCCGGCCGTGACCGCCGGACTGATGTGGAGCGCCGCCGTGTCGGCTGCCGAATCCGTGCCCGAGACGGCGGCCGACCCCAACGGGACCTTCACCTTTCAGTGGGAAAACGACGTTTTCGCCGCGACCGACCGCTATTACAGCAATGGCGTGCAATTCTCCTGGCTGTCGCCGTCCCGGCCGCCCTCGGCGATGGAGGAGACGGCGGACCTGGTCGGCTTCTTCCTCGGTCCGGATTCGCAATTGCGCTGGGGCCTCGCCCTCGGCCACACGATCTATACGCCCGAGGATACCGAGACCCGCACGCCCGACCCCGAGGATCGGCCCTATGCCGCCTGGCTGTTCGGCGCCCTCTCCCTCGTCTCCTACGATGACGAGGTGCTGAACACGGTTGAGCTTCAGCTGGGCACGGTCGGGCCGTCAGCGCTGGGCGAAGAGGTGCAGAACAATTTCCACGACCTGATCGGCGATGGTCATGCCGAAGGCTGGGACGAGCAGATCAAGGACGAATTCGGCGCCAACCTGGTCTTCGACCGCAAATGGCGCGCGATCGAATTGACCGGCCCGCGCACAGGCCTTCGGATCGACGTGACGCCCAGCGCCACCCTGTCGCTCGGCAATGTCGCGACCTATGTCGCGGGGGGCCTCATGCTGCGGCTCGGCCAGAATATCGATTCCGATTTCGGCGCGCCGCGCATCCGGCCCGCCCTCGCCGGCTCCGCCTTCTACGACAAGCGCGACGGCTTCGGCTGGTACATCTTCGGCGGCATCGAGGGCCGCGCGGTGCTGCGCGACATCTTCCTCGACGGCAATACCTTCAAGGACAGTCCCCATGTCGACAAGCAAACCGTCGTCGGCGACGCCCAGATGGGCGCCTCGGTCTTCTTCGGCTCGACGCGGATCACCTATTCCTACGTGATCCGGAGCGAGGAGTTCGAAGGCCAGGACGGCCTGTCCCGCTTCGGCTCGGCCAGCGTCAGCTGGAGCTTCTGAGCCGAGGCGTCAAGGATCAGGCGCCGATGCGGGCGAGATAGGCGTCGACATCGCGGAGCAGGACTGCCGCCTGTTCCGACATGTCGCCGGCGGCCTGCAACAGCACCCGCGCCTGTTCGGTGGCGACTTCCGCCCCCTGGCTGACCCCGGCGATATTGGTCGTCACGTCTTCCGTGCCTTCGGCCGCCTGCACCGCCGAGCGGGAGATCTCATCGGTCGCCGCCCGCTGTTCCTCTACGGCGGAAGCGATGATCGCCGTGATTTCCGCGCTCTTGCCGATGGTCTGGCTGACGTTGCGCACGGCTTCGACGGAATTGTTCGTCGCGGCCTGCATGGCGTCGATCTGGGCGCCGATATCCTCGGTCGCCTTGGCGGTCTGGTTGGCCAGCGCCTTCACTTCCGAGGCGACGACGGCGAAGCCGCGGCCGGCCTGGCCTGCCCTGGCCGCCTCGATCGTCGCGTTCAGGGCCAGAAGATTGGTCTGCCCCGCGATATCGCGGATCAGCTTCATGATGTCGCCGATACGCAGGGCCGCTTCGGACAGATCGCCGAACAGGCTGTTGGCCGTCGTCGCCTCTTCCACCGCCTGGCGCGTCACATTGGACGAACCGACGATCTGCCGGCTGATCTCCGCGACGGAAGCCGCGAGTTCCTCGCTGGCCGAGGCCACGGTCTGTACATTGGCCGAAGCCTGCCGGGCCGCCGCGGAAACCGCCGCCGCCTGATGGGTCGTATCCGCGGCCGTGTTGGTCACGGCTTCCGCGGTCGAGCGCACATTGGTCGCCGCCGACGCGACCGTGTTCGCGACGGATTTGGTCCTGACCACCATCGAGACCTGATCGGTGATGTCGGCGGTGACATATTTCACGACCTTGAACGGCTTGCCGTTGATGTCGAGCACCGGGTTATAGCTGGCCTGGATCCAGATTTCGCGGCCATCCCGGGTCAGACGCTTGTACTGGCCGCTGTCATAGGTGCCCTGGCCCAGCTTGATCCAGAAGGCGTCATAGGCGCCCGAGGACCGGAAGACCTTGTCGACGAACATGCTGTGGTGGCGACCGACAACCTCGTCGCGGCCATAGCCCAGCATCTTCAGGAAGTTGTCATTGACGTCGAGAATCTCGCCCTTGAGCGAGAATTCGATCACCCCTTGCGATCGCTGCAGCGCCTTCAGCTGCTCCTCGTCCTCGGCCTGTTTCAGACGCTGGGCGGTGATGTCGGTCGCGAATTTGACGACCTTGACCGGATGGCCATTCTCGTCGAGCACCGGATTGTAGCTGGCCTGCAGCCAAAGTTCCTTGCCGCCGCGGCCCACCCGCTTGTACTGCCCGGCGTTGAAAGTCCCGCTGCGCAGCCTGGCCCAGAACTCGCCATAGGCGGCGCTCTGGACGAAGGCCGGATCGGCGAACATGCGGTGATGGCGCCCCACCACCTCGTCCAGGCTGTAGCCGAACAGCGACAGGAAATTCTCGTTGGCTTTCAGGATGGTCCCATCGAGCGTGAATTCGATGACGGCCTGCGACCTGTCGATCGAGCGATACAGCCGCTGAATATCGACGGTCTCCGCTTTGGCGCCCGCGTCCTCCGGGATCGCCACCGCCTCGATGATCTTCCGCCGCTGCGCGCCGGGCATCCCGAACCGCATTTGCTCCCCCATTCTCTTGGATATTGTTCAGCCAATGTGCGGCATGAACCTTGACGGCAATCCAGTAAACAGCCGGTAAAGAACGAATGCGCCGGAAACAGAATGCCAAATCGTGAGATTCCGTCAAAACATCAGTATTACGCGACGTCAATGAGACATTGTGGGTCGGTGTTGCCGCGTGAAAACCATGGCTAATTTTCAGTAAACATTCATAATGGATACATCTTTACCCATATTGGATTTATCGCCATGAGCATCCAGCCTCCAGGCAACCGGCAGGCCGTGGCCGCTTTCCTTCTCGCTCCCCTGCTGCCGGCGGCGATCGTGGCCCTGGCCGAACCGGCGACCACCAGTCGCATAGGCGATTTCCTGCTGGTCGCCCTTGTCGGCGGCTACCTGCCGAGCCTCGTCCTCGGCCTGCCGCTCTATCTTGCCCTGCGCCGACACCTGCCGCCCCGCCTGCCGCTGGTCATGGGCCTTGGCGGTCTGGTCGCGGCCCTGCCTCCCCTTCTCGTTCTGCTGCTCGGCAGCGAGCCGGGCGGCACGGTCGGCGGCCACACGCTGGCCATCGTCGACCTCGCCTTCGGCTGGAGCGGCATCGGCCCCGCCACGGCTTTCATCGCCACCTGCTTCGCCCTTGGCCTGTGCGGCGGCTTCGTCTTCTGGCTCGTCCTCGCGTCGTCCTTTGGCGAAATGTTCACGCCTGACCGGCGGACGGCATCCTCGCCCTACGCCTGAGCGGGGCGCGGCGGACATCATTCGATCGCCGGGAGCTGGCGGACAAGGAAGGACTTGAGATTTGTCCGCCCGCATCCGATGTTCAGGCCGTCATGTCCGCCCCCCTTCGTCCCTTCGCCCGCCCGACCGTCTCCGTGGTCGCCGAAGGCAGGGTCACCGCCGTTCTCGGCCCGACCAACACCGGCAAGACCCATTTCGCCATCGAGCGGATGCTGGCGCATCGGACCGGCATCATCGGCCTGCCCCTGCGCCTCCTTGCCCGCGAGGTCTATGACCGGGTGGTGAAGATCAAGGGCGAGGCGGCGGTCGCGCTCATCACCGGCGAGGAAAAGGTGATCGGCCGCGATGCCCGCTACTGGGTCGCCACGGTCGAGGCCATGCCGCAGGACCGCATGTTCGACTTCCTGGCGGTCGACGAAATCCAGCTGGCGACCGATCTCGAGCGCGGCCATGTCTTCACCGACCGGCTGCTGCGGGCGCGCGGCCTGACCGAGACCTTGTTCCTCGGCTCCGAGACCATGCGGCCGGTGATCCGCCGCCTGATCCCCGATGCCGCCTTCGTCTCGCGCCCCCGCCTGTCCACCCTGTCCCACGCCGGCTACCGGAAGCTGGCCCGGCTGCCCCGGCGTTCCGCGATCGTCGCCTTCTCGGCCGCCGAGGTCTATGCCCTCGCCGAGGCGATCCGACGCCAGCGGGGCGGCGCCGCCGTCGTTCTCGGTGCGCTGTCGCCCCGGACGCGCAATGCCCAGGTCGCGCTGTTCGAGGCGGGCGAGGTCGATTATCTGGTGGCGACCGATGCCGTCGGCATGGGCCTGAACCTCGGCGTCGATCACGTCGCCTTCGCCAGCCTCGAGAAATTCGACGGCCAGCGCCAGCGCCCCCTGCTGCCGACCGAGGTCGCCCAGATCGCCGGCCGCGCCGGCCGCCACATGCGCGACGGCACCTTCGGCACCACCGCCGGCATCGAGCCCTTCGACGAAGACATGATCGCGCGGGTCGAGAACCACCGCTTCGATCCCGTGCGCCAGCTGCAATGGCGCTCGGCCGAGCTCGATTTCTCGACGCCCCGCGCCCTTCTCGCCTCGCTGGAGCGGCCACCGCCGCTGCCCGGCCTGCTGCGGGTGCGCGACGCCGACGACCAGTCGACCCTGCGCGCCCTCGCCGAGGATGATGAAATCGCCGCCCTCGCCACCGGCCGCTCGCGGGTCGCGCTTCTGTGGCAGGTGTGCCAGATTCCGGACTTCCGCAAGACCATGGCGGATGTCCATGTCCGCCTGCTCGGCCGGATTTTCCGCCATCTCGCGACCGAGGGCCGCCTGCCCGGCCCCTGGGTCGAGGAGCAATTGCGGCGGCTGGACGATACCCTCGGCGACATCGATACGCTGGCGACCAGGCTGGCCCATATCCGCACCTGGACCTTCGTGTCGTACAGAGGGGATTGGCTTGAGCGCCCGGAGGCGCTACAGGAACAGGCCCGTTCGATCGAAGATCGCCTGTCGGACGCGCTACACGAAAAACTGACCCAGCGTTTCGTCGATCGACGATCGTCCGCGCTGATCAGAAGACTGGCTGGCGAGAATGAGTTGCTGGGAGCTGTCGACTCCACAGGTGACGTTCTCGTCGAAGGGGAGTATGTGGGACGCATGTCTGGCCTGAAATTCATCCCCGATCCGGACGCCGAAGGCGCCGACGGCAAGGCGGTCCTCGCCGCCGCTAACCGCGCCCTCGGTCCCGAGGTCACGCGCCGAACCGAAGAACTCGAAGCCGCTGGCGACGAGGTGTTCAAACTCGACCCCGAAGGCCGCGTGCTGTGGGACGGCGCCGTGCTCGCCCGGCTGATGCCGGGGCGCGATGCGTTGCACCCCCGGGTGCATCTGCTGCCCCATGAACTGCTCGACGGGGCGCAACGCGACCGCGTGCTGCACCGGGTGGAGCGTTTCGTCACCGCCCGTGTCGAAGCCGTGCTCGGCGCCCTGACCAAGCTGCAGACGGCCGAGGAATTGCCCGGCCCGGCCCGCGGCCTCGCCTTTCGCCTGGGCGAGGCGCTGGGCGCCATCCCCCGGCGCGACATCGCCGCCGAACTCGATGCCCTGACCCAGCCCGCCCGGGCCGAACTCCGCCGTCTCGGCGTCAAGTTCGGCAAGCTGACGGTCTATCTGCCCGGCCTGCTGAAGCCCGAGGCGACCCAGCTGAAACTGACCCTGCTGGCGATCGCGACCGGCGGCGGCTCGGTCGTCCCCCCGGCCGCCGGCCACGTCGCCTATCCGCTCGACGGCCAGACCCCGGACGAATGGCTGACCGTCGCCGGCTTCCGCCGCTGCGGCGCCAAGGCTGTCCGCATCGACATGCTGGAGCGGCTGGACCAGGCCCTGCGCGACAAGCAGGGCGAGGACCTGATCGTCCCGACCGGTGAATTGACCGGCCTCGTCGGCTGCTCGAACGAGGAATTCGTCGCCGTCATGCGCGCTCTCGGCTACGAGAAGCTGACGCTGGAAGATGGCGCCCTGCGCTACCGCGTCCGTGGCCGCAAGGGCCGGCCCCAGCGTGCCGCCCGGCCCGAGGCCGCGCCGGCACCGGCCGCGCCCGCCGCCGAAGGCGATGCGCCCGCGATCGCCGAGGGCGAGTCCGCCCCCGGCGACGAAACCGCCCTCGCCGCCATCGAAGACGAGGCCGGCATCGAAGGAGACACCCCGACGGGCGAGCCGCACAAGCGCCGCCGTCGTCGTCGCAACCGGAAACCCCGGACGGATGGCCAGACCCCAAACGAGGCCGCCGCCACGACCGAGGGCGAGCCCCCGGCCGAGGACGGCGCCGCGCCGGCCGAGGCTTCGGCCCCCGAGGGTGGCAGCGAAGCCCCGGTGGAAGGCGAGGAGGCCACGCCGCGCCTGATCGGCCAGTTCGCGCCCAAGCCGAAGAAACATCCGGACCCGCGCGACCGCCGCCGCAAGTCGAGGAAGCCGAATCCCGAGGGGGCAGCCGCCCCGGCGCAGGCCGCGACCGAAGGTCAGCCGACGTCCGATGCCGCGCCCGTCCGCGCGCCGCAGCCCCAGCGCCAGCATCAGGGTCCCCGCCCGCCCCGGACCGAAGGTCCCCGCCCGCCCCGTCCCGAGGGCCAGCGTCCGCCCCGGCCCGAAGGGCCGCGCCCACCGCGCGACCAGCAGGCCCAGGGCAAGGGTCCCGGCCCCAAGGGTCCGAACAGCCATCAGAATAACAACAACCAGAACCGGCCGCGCCGGTCCGAACCGCCGCCGCCCAAGGTCGATCCCGATTCGCCCTTCGCCAAGCTGCTCGCCCTGCGTGACAAACTCTCGCGCGGATGACGGAAGCTGCGGGGTCCGCCCTGCGCCTCGACAAATGGCTGTGGCACGCGCGTTTCGCCAAGACGCGCGGCCTCGCCGCCGGATACGCCGAAAAGGGCCGGGTGAGGCTGAACGGTCAGCCCGCCCTGAAGGCGCACCAGAATATAAGGGTCGGCGACGTGCTGACCTTCAGTTTCGGCCCGAACCCCCGCGTGGTCCGCGTGCTGGGCCTCGGCACAAGGCGTGGCCCGGCCCCGGAAGCCCAGGCGCTTTACGAGGACATCACGCCCGAGGGTTGAGGGCGGCAATCCGTCCCCTGTCCGCGCCCCCGGCCAAGGGCCACAATCGGCGATAGGCGGGAGGGAGCGGGTCATGCGGGTGATGGTGCTGGGCGGCAATGGTTTCATCGGCGGCCATGTCGTGGCCTGCCTGCTGCGCCATGGCCACCATGTCACCCTGGCCCTGCGCCATCCGCCGAAAGGCCCCGCCCTCGACCCGCGATTGACCGCGCTTCAGGCCGACCTTTCCCGCGACACGCGGCCCGAGGACTGGCTCCCCCGTCTGGCCGGGATCGAGGCCGTGGTCAATTGCGCGGGGATCCTGCAACAGCGGCCGGGACAGGATATCAACGCCATCCACCATCGCGGCCCGGCCGCGCTTTTCGCCGCCTGCGTGGCGGCGGGGGTTCGCCGCGTCATTCATGTTTCGGCGATCAGCGCCCGGCCCGGCACCGCCACCGCCTATGCCCGCAGCAAATGCGCGGGGGACGATGCGCTCGCGGCATCCTCGCTCGACTGGGTTATTCTGAAGCCTTCCCTCGTCCATGGCGCCGGCGCCTATGGCGGCACGGCATTGATGCGGGCGATGGCCCTGCTGCCCGGCTTCATGCCCGTGCCCGGCGATGGCCGCGCCGCCTTCAACCCGATCCATGCCGAAGACCTGGCCGAGGATATCGCGCGCCTGCTCGGCCCGGCGGCGGTCAGCCGGCAAGTGCTGGAGCCGATGGGGCCGGAGCGGGTGAGCCTCCGCGATATCCTCGCCGCCCTGCGCTGCTGGCTGGGGGCGCCGCCCGCGCCCGTGCTGCCCTTGCCCCTGCCGCTGGTTCGCCTCGCCTGCCGGGTGGGCGATCTGTTCGGCGGGCCGCTCAGCTCGACCGCCCTCGACCAGTTGCTGGCCGGCAATGACGGTGATCCCGCGCCCTATGCCGCCGCGCTGGGACGAATGCCCCGCGGCTTCCGGGCTTCGCTGGCGGAAACACCGGTGCCGCCCGAGGCACGCTGGCAGGCGCGCAGCTATTTCCTGCGCCCCCTGCTGCGCCTCGCCCTCGCCCTGGTCTGGCTCGGCTCCGGCCTTGTCGGCCTGCTGCAGTCGCCGGTGACGGTCAGTGCCTTCGCCGACATGATGGGCCTTGGCCGCCTGACCGGACTGGCCGCCGGCTATGGCTTTTCCCTCCTCGATCTCGCGATCGGCCTTGGCGTTCTCTGCCGCTGGCGGCCGGGTCCCCTCGTCCTCGTCCAGGTCGGGATCGTCGCGGGCTACACGATCGTCCTCGGCATCGCCCTGCCCGGCCTCTGGCTCGATCCCTTCGGCCCCCTGCTGAAGAATGTCGTGGTGGTGGCCGCCGCCCTCACCCTCGCCCGGCTGGAGCCCACGCGATGACCGACGCCTATACGCTGGTCAAGCTGCTCCACATCCTGTCATCCACCGTCCTGTTCGGAACCGGCATCGGCACGGCCTTCCAGATGCTGATGTCGGCGCGCGACGGCCGGCCCGAGGTCGTCGCCCGGGTGGCGGCGCAGGTCGTCTGGGCGGACTGGTGGTTCACCACCCCCGCCGTCGTCGTCCAGCCGGTCAGCGGCCTCGCCCTCGTGCATCTGGCCGGCTACAGCCTGGGCGAGCCCTGGCTGCTGGCCAGCCTCGCGCTTTATGCCGTGGCGGGCGCCGCCTGGCTGCCGGTCGTCGTCATCCAGCGCCGGCTGCGCGACCTCGCCGAAACGGCCGCCGCCGCAGGCCTGCCCCTGTCCCAGGCCTGGCGCCGGCTGTTCCGGCTCTGGTTCCTGCTGGGCTGGCCGGGCTTCGGCGCCGTCGTCGGCATCTTCGCGCTGATGGTGATCCGCCCCGGCTGACCCCCCTGCGGCAAATCCGCAATCCGCACAGGGTTGTTGTCGGTCTTTCCGCGTGATAGGCAATCGCCGTGCTTGATCGTCTGCTCTCCTTCCTGCGGGGGGACGAGGCGCCTGTGGCGCCCGCTTCCGACCTCGCCTTCGCCGCGGCGGTGCTGCTTCTCGAAGCAGCGTCGATGGACGACCATATCGATCAGGCGGAACGGGACAGGGTGCAGGCCATTCTCGTCCGTCATTTCGGCCTCGATGTCGACGCCGCCCGCCGCCTGATCGAGGTGGCTGGCCAGCGTCAGGCGGAGTCGGCGCAATTGCTGCGCTATACCCGCACCGTCAAGGACCGGATGAACGAGGCGGAACGGCTGCGGATGGTCGAATGGCTGTGGGAAGTGATCTATGCCGATGGCCGGGAACACGACCTCGAAGCGAATTTGATGCGCCGCATCGCCGGATTGATCTATGTCGAAGACGCGGACAGCGGCGCGGCACGAAAAAGGGTAAGGCGCAGGCTCGGCCTCGACAGCGGGCCGGGCGGCAGGACGGAGTGACGGAAGATGACCTATGTGGTCGGCGAACAGTGCATCAAGTGCAAG
>JAOZVS010000029.1 GCA_025869435.1 Zavarzinia sp. | reverse complement strand
CGGGCGACCCGGGGCCGCCCGCGCGCGCCTTACTTGTCGCCCTTGGCCTTGGCGGTCAGGGACTTCAGTTCCTCGATCGAATCCGCGACGCGCTTCTGAATGACGTCGAAGGCTTCGGAATTGGCCTTGGAGGTCATTTCCGCCAACTCGCGCATGTTGCCCAGCGCGGCCTCGAACGCCTTCTTCAGGACCTCGGGCGCCACCTTGGCATCGGACGGATTGCCCGACATCACGTTGCGCAGCACGCTCGCCGCCTCGGTCATGGTCTCGCGCATGATCTCGACCTGGCGCTTGGCCACCGCCTGGAAGCCCTCGAAGGCGATGCGGTTGGCCTGGGTCAGCGCCTCGATGTTCTTGCGCGAGGACGCGACGATGGAATCGAGATCCACGTTGGGCAGCTTCAGATCGCCCGCGAATTTCTTCACGTCGAAATTGAAGAACGGGAATTCAGGCTTCTCGGAGGCCATAACGAATCCTTTCGTCGGGGGCGGCTATGCCGGAGTGACGGGGGGAGGAGACCAGAGTGTATCCGCTGCCGCGCCGCAACTGCAAAAAAATCGACGGCACCGCACAATTATACAATTAGTCCTTCTTTTCCCGCATGGCCTTGAGCTCGGTCAATGTCGCCTTCATGCGATCGTTGATCAGCGCCAGCGCGTCGCCATTGGCCTTGGAGGCGGCTTCGGCCAGATCCTTCATGTTCTGGACCGCCATGTTGAGGGCCATCCGGGCGATTTCGGTCGATGACGGGCCATCGCCCGACGCTTCCTCGCCGCCCTTCTTCGCCTCGCGCTTGGCCTTGATCGCGGACTGCGCCATGTCCATCGTGTTCTGGAAGATCTCGACCTGGCGGCGGGCGAGGCTGGTGTAGCCATCGGTCACCGAACGCTGGGCGGCGATCAGGGCATCCATGTTGCGGCGGTTGGTTTCGATCAACTGGCCGACATCGACGGTGGGCAGACGAAAACTGCCGAGGAGTTTGCCGACATCGAGGCCGAGCAGGCTGGGGTTGGTCTTATCGTCGCTCATCGGCATCCATCCTCCGTTTGTCCCCCGAGTCGTCAGGGTTTCTTCTTAACTATAGCCGAGCTCCATGTCCCGTCGATTGCGGAACTGCGCTGGAACAGCCCGGACGGGAGACGGCGCATCAGGGCATCGGCCCGCTTCACCTGACGGTCGAGGGCGGCCATGGTCCGCGCCAGATCCGCGCCTTCGTCGGCGAGGAACACCGGCACGACGGCGAGAAAGATCGCGGCGAGCCCGCCCTGGACCAGAAACCCGCCCGCCCCCGGCCGGTCGAGCCGCGCCGCCCTCGCCATCCAGTCCATCGATCGCAGGAAGACCGGCAGCCGGGACAGCGGGACCAGCGGCGCGCGCCGCTCCGCCGCGAGGATCGAGGCAAGGCCGGCGCGGTAAGGCGCCAACGCCTCGAAGCGGCGCATCAGCACGTCGAACAGGCGATCGCGCGCCGGCTCCCCCGCCAGGCTGGGGTCATCGCCCGCCAGCACGGCGCGGTCGATCCGCCGCATGAAAGCTTCGAGAATGGCGCCGCGGTCGCGGTAGCGGGGATAGAGCGCGGCCAGCGGCAGATCCGCCCGCTCCGCGATCATGGCCAGGGTCACCTCCGTCCACGGAGCCTCGGCGGCAAGGGCGAGCGCGGCCTCGGCCAGCGTGTCGCCGACCGCGTCCTCGCCCCTGTCCTCGTCCTGTCTGTCGTGCTGCGGGTTCATGGCCTGCGATCCCCGTTCATGCCGCGCAGCATGACCGGGAACGCGGGCGAAGGCCAGCGCCGGAAATCAGCCCGCCAGCTCGCGCGAGCGCGCCGTCGCCGCCTCGATCGCGCGGTCGAACAGGGGCTGCAGGCCGTCGTCCGCCATGAGGACGTTCAGGGCCCTCTCGGTCGTGCCGGCCGGGCTCGTCACATTGCGGCGCAGCTGGTCCGCCGGCTCCGCCGAGAGCCGGGCCAGCTCGCCCGAACCCGAGACGGTCTCGCGGGCGAGGCGCATGGCGAGGTCGGGGGCAAGGCCGAGACGCTCGCCCGCCCGGGCCAGCACTTCGATCATCAGGAAGACATAGGCCGGACCGCCGCCCGACAGCGCGGTGACGACATCGATCAGCCCCTCGTCCTCGACCCAGCCGGTGGCGCCGACGGCGGCGCAGAGCCGCTCGGCCAGATCCCGCTCAGCCGCGCCGGCGGCGGTCCCAGCGACGAGGACGGTCATGCCCCGGCCGACCGCGGCCGGCGTGTTGGGCATGGCGCGGACGACGGGCGTGCCGACGCCGCAGGCCCCTTCGAACAGGGCGATGCGCTTGCCCGCCGCGATCGACAGCACAAGGCTGCGCGGGCCAAGGATGCCGGACAGCCGCGGCAGCACCTTGTCCATGGTCTGGGGTTTCACCGCGACGACGACGGCCACGGGGTCGAGCCCCGGCGGCACATCATCCAGCGAGGAGAGCACCGTGATGCCGCGCGCGGCGAGCGCGGGCGCCCCCGCCGGCTCGACCACGAAAGCCTTCTCGGGCACGAGCCCACGGGCCAGCCAGCCCTCCAGCATCGCCCCGCCCATCTTGCCGCAGCCGATGAGCAGCAGCGGCCGGTCCAGCGCGAGGCCCAGTGCCGGCGCAGCTTCACCCGTCATGTCGAACCCCTGTCGAGAAAACGATCAGGCCTCGCCCATCGTCTCGATCATCGACGCGGACAGGGCCTCCTGCGCGCTCTTACCCCCCCAGAGGACAAATTGGAAGGCCGGGTAGAAACGCTCGCAGGTCGAGATGGCGATATCGATCAGTTCCTCGCAGACACTGACCGAGACCGCCTCGCCCATCAGGCTGGCATGGCGGTACAGCAGCGTGCCGTCGTCCGACCACAGGTCGAAATGACCAAGCCACAGCTGTTCGTTGATCAGGCCCATCAGGTGATAGATCTCGGCCCTTCGCGCCGGGGGCACCCGCATGTCGAAGGCCAGGGTCAACTGCAGCGCCCGTTCGGGCTCGCGCCAGGAAAAGCCGAAATGATAGTCGCACCAGGAGCCGTTCACGGCGACCGACAGTTCGCCGTCGCCGGCACGATCGAAGGGCCATTCGTTGGCGGCGACGATCTGCTCGATCACATCGATCGGATCGACACCGGACTGTTCGTGTTCGGACAACAGCATTCCCATGGCCCTACTCCTCGTGCTGAGCGGCCGGACGGCGTGCCATCCGGCGGTGCGGACTAGATTCAGTTTGTGGGAGTCTCTTGTGCATTGCCACATAAATACCGTCCCGCATCCGGGTGCCTGGGGCTGACCGGCATATCTTGGGGGTTCGGGGCGTGGCATCCACCATGGGTAAGAGCGTGCCGATGCCTGCGATTCGCAGCAAGGCCGTATCCCCGGCCGGGCGCGAAACTTTGATGACGCTCGCGCCCCAACCGTGCCGCTTGCGCATCGGTGCGCGAATCCATATGTTCCCGCCACTCGGACGACCGGCCCCGCGCCGGTCCCGCTGGGGCGTCGCCAAGTGGTAAGGCAGCGGTTTTTGGTACCGCCATTCGGAGGTTCGAACCCTCCCGCCCCAGCCAGTCACGCAGGATTGCGCCAAAGGAGCGCCGCTTCCGTCATACGGAAAACGACATTACCCTTTCGCCCAGTCCTCGATCCTCAATCCCTCCACCCGCGCGAATTCCCGCAGGTTGTTCGTCACCAGCACGCAGTCGGCGGCGAGCGCATGGCCCGCGATCATCGTGTCATTCCCGCCGATGGGGCTTCCCTTCGCCGCCAGATCCCGCCTGATGGCCGTGGCCTTCTCCGCCGCCGCCGCATCCCAGGGCAGGATGGCGGAGAGGCGCGAGACGAAAGCCTCCACCAGCTTCGCGTGACGGGGCGAGGCATTGCGACCGACCGTGCCCAGCAGCATTTCGTAATAGGTGACGACGGAAACGACGATCTGGTGCTGGCCGTCCGCGGCCCGCTGCAGCCGCTCGAGCACCAAAGCCGGGCGCTCGCGCATGATGAACGAGCAGATATTGGTATCGAGCATATAGATGGCGAGCATCGTGTCTTTCCGTGCCGCGCCTTCAGCGGCCCCCGCCGCCAGGCTTCCCGTCATCATCGAGGGAGAAACGCCCCTCCTCGATCAGGTCGGGCCGCTCGTCCAGGAAATCCGCATCGCCAGGCGGCTCGGTCTTGAGCGAAAGCCAGTCCGGCCGGACGGGACGCAGCACGATCGCATCGCCCCGCCGCTCGATGGTCAACTCGCTCACGCCATGGAACTCGAAGTCCTTGGGCAGGCGGATCGCCTGGTTGCGGTTGTTGCGGAAGATGGACACGGTGCGCAGCATGACGGGCTCTCCACGACGAGGAGAGCATCTTAACATATGCCGGGCATATGGCAATTCCCTCGCCCGAGCCGCGGGCGGGTCGCCGGTGTTCAGCCGATCTCTTCCGACTCGATCACGCGGGTGCCCTGCCGTCCTTCCATGGCGGCCGCGATCAGGCTGGTCGCGATCCGGGCCGGGGTGACGGCGCGGTAGCGGGCGGGGATCAGGGGACGCAGCAGGCGGAAGGCCATGGCGCCCAGTTCCTCGAGGCCGCGCGGCGGATCGCGCCTCGCATCGATCATCGACGGCCGGACGATGGTCAGCGACGGATAGCCGAGGGCGCGCAGCCCCGCCTCCATCTCGCCTTTGGTGCGGAGATAAAACGACGGCGAGGCGGCCGACGCGCCCACGGAGGAGACGACCGCCAGCGACCGCGCCCCGGCCCGCCGCGCCGCCGCCGCCGTGGCGATCACCAGATCGAGATCGACCCGGCGAAAGGCTTCGCGGCTGCCGGCGATTTTCTGCGTGGTGCCCAGCACGGAAATCACCGCATCGCAGGCCCAGACGTCGCTCTCGGCCGGCAATATGGCGAAATCGGTCACCGGATTGGTCAGCCTGGGGGCCGGGGGCAACGGCCGCCGGGTCGGCGCCATGACCTGCGTGATACGAGGATCGGCCAACGCCTGTTCGAGCACCGCGCGACCGACGGCGCCCGTGGCGCCCAGAAGCAGGAATTTCATCCGTCGTCCGTTCCAGACCAAAGAAAGGCCCGCCGAGATTGCCGGCTCGGCGGGCCAGTATTGAGTGGATGATGTCCTAGTCGAAACGGCAGACCGGCGGCTCAGGCCCGGACCATCGGGCGCTGCTTGAGGGTGCTGGTCCACGCCTCTAAATTAGGCGGGAATCCCGAATCCGCGCAAGCGGGGTCGCCCCGAAACGGGGCATTCGGCCCATGGTTTCAACACCATATCCGGCACAGTTGAATGCTTGTGGATCACACGTCGGGATTTGCCGCGACCAGCTCCGCCAGGCGTCGCATCCGCCTGTCCCTGATGCCAAGGGATTCAAGCGCGGCGAGTGCCATGAGAAGATATTCGCGGCTGCTGCCCAGATGTCCCGCCGCCGTGCACAGGGCGGCCACCGTCTCCGATTCGGGCAGGCGCCCGGTATAGCGGGGGTTGGCGCGATTGATGACGAAGGTCAGCGCCCGGTGGGACCCCGACGCCGTCTCGACCGTGACCCAGCGCGGATGATAGGCGCCGCTCAGCATTTCCCGGCGCCAGACGAGGCGAAGCTCTTCCTCGGCCTCGGTCCGGTCGATGCGGAACGACAGGCCCCGGCACGAACCGCCGGCTTCAAGGCCAAGGACAAGGCCCGGCCGCTCGGGCGTGCCGCGACCGATCGGCGTCCACAGGCAGAACTGGCGATGCCAGCCGCGCACCATCCCGACCTCGTGACCCCGATGGCGGATCGCCGGGTTCCACATCAGGGAGCCATAGCCGAACAGCCAGACATCACCGGACGGCGCGCTGGCGAGCGCGGCCTGAAGCGAGGCTTCCCGTTCTTCGGGGGTGAGAAACTGCATATAGCCGGGCGGCAGCATCTGCTGGATGAGGGTATCGAACCCATCCGCCGCCAGCACGTCCCGGCTGAGGCTCAAAGGTAAGAACCCTCAGCCCGGATTGGCCAGCTTCGCCTCGAGAACGGCGAGACGCTCGGCCAGGACTTCGTTCTCGGCCCTGGCCTTGGCGGCCATGGCCTTCACGGCCTCGAACTCGTCGCGGGGGACGAGCTTCATGTCGGCGACGAAGCGTTCCACCAGCTGGCGGACGACACCGTCCGCTTCCTGGCGAACGCCCTGGAGAGCACCAACGGCACCCGTGGCGAGACGGGCGATATCATCGAGAAAGCGGTTTTCGGTCTGCATGATGCATCTACTTTGCCCCGGGCGCGCCGCCGATGCAACGGCTGGCGAAAGCGCCGCTTGCCGCGGGCTTGACATGGGGATGGGGGCGGCCGACAAACCGCCTCGCCTCTCCTGCGGAGCACGCCTGATGTTCACGACGCTTCCCCTCGTCGCCTTCCCCGCGATCGATCCCGTGGCGATCGAACTCGGGCCGCTGGTGATCCGCTGGTATGCCCTCGCCTATGTCGCCGGCATCCTGCTGGGCTGGCGCCTGGCCATGCGCCTGGCCGCCCGGCCGGGCACGGCGGTCCTGCCGCGCGAGGTCGACGACCTGGTGGTCTGGATCACCCTCGGCATCATCCTCGGCGGGCGGATCGGCTATATCCTGTTCTACAATTTCGACCAGTATCTGGCCGATCCCTGGCAGGCGCTGCGCGTCTGGCAGGGTGGCATGTCGTTCCACGGCGGCTTGATCGGCGTCATCCTCGCCGTCGTGCTTTTCGCCCGCAACCGGGGCATCCCCCTGCTGGCCCTTGGCGACATCGTCGCGGCGGTGGTGCCGATCGGCCTGTTCTTCGGCCGCATCGCCAATTTCATCAATGGCGAGTTGTGGGGCCGGCCCAGCAATGCCGCCTGGGCCATGATTTTTCCCCATGACGGCAGTCAGTTGCCGCGCCACCCCAGCCAGCTCTATGAAGCCTTCCTCGAAGGCATCTGCCTGTTCGCCCTCCTGATGGTGCTGAACGCGAAGGGCATCCGGCGCAACATGGGCGCGCTGACCGGCGTCTTCCTGGTCGGCTATTCGGCGGCGCGGATCTTCTCGGAATTCTTCCGCGAGCCCGATCCCCAGCTCGGCTTCCTTTTCTTCGCCTCGACCATGGGGCAGTTGCTGTCGATCCCGATGGCCCTGATCGGCCTGTGGCTGCTGGTCACCGCCGGTGGCCGCCCGGCGCCCGACCGCAGCGCCCTCGCCGACGATACCGGCAAGGCATGACCCCGCTCGGCCGGCTGCTGGCGCGGCGGATCGCGGCCGAAGGACCGTTGCCGGTCGCGGCCGTGATGGCCGAGGCCCTCGCCCATGAAGCACACGGCTATTATCAGGTGCGGGAGCCGTTCGGTGCCGCCGGCGATTTCATCACCGCGCCCGAGATCAGCCAGATGTTCGGCGAATTGCTCGGTCTCTGGCTGGGCGCGGTCTGGCAATCGATGGGCTCGCCGGCCCGGGTCATCCTGGGCGAGTTCGGCCCTGGCCGGGGCACCCTGATGGCCGACGCGCGCCGGGCGCTTGCCCGCGTGCCGGGCTTTCCGCTCCACGCCCCGGTGCATCTGGTCGAGACCTCGCCGCGCCTTCGCGCCCTGCAGATCGAGACGATCAGGGCGCCCGTCGTCCATCACGACACGACCGATGGCCTGCCTTCGGATGCCCCCCTCCTCCTCCTCGCCAATGAATTCTTCGATGCCCTGCCGATCCGTCAGGCCGTCTTCACCGGCGAAGCCTTCCACGAGCGGATGGTCGGGCTCGACCGGGACGATGGACTGATTTTCGGCCTCGCGCCCGAGCCGCTTTCGCCGCATCTACTGCCACCGCACGAAGCGCCGGAGGACGGTGCCGTGCTCGAATGGTCGCCAGCCTCGATCGCCATCGCCGCCGAGCTGGGCCGGCGGCTGGCGGCACAGGGCGGCACGCTGCTGGCGATCGACTATGGCGCGGCGCACCGGGGTTTCGCCGACACTCTGCAGGCGGTTTCGCGTCATCGTTATGCCGAGATCCTGACGACCCTGGGCGAGGCGGATCTGACCGCCCATGTGAATTTCGCCCATCTGGCCGCCGCCGCCACGGCGCAGGGTGCCCGCGCCTTCGGCCCGGTGACCCAGGGCGACCTGTTCCGCGGTCTTGGCATCGACCTGCGGGCGCGGCGCCTCGCCGCGAGCCAGCCGGCGGCACGGGACCAGATATACGCCGCCCATCACCGGTTGACCGCGCCCGACCAGATGGGCAGCCTGTTCAAGGCGCTGGCCCTCTGCGGCGCCGCTACTCCCACACCCCCGGTATTCGACGCGATCTGATGCAACAGCCGCCCTGCTTCCGCTCCGGCGCCCTCGCTGGCCTGTCTCATGGTTTCTTCGGCCGCAAGGGCGGAGTATCCGAAGGGATCTATTCCTCGCTGAACTGCGGTCTTGGTTCCGACGATGCCCGCGACGCGGTGATGGAGAATCGGGATCGCATCGCCGGGGCGATCGGCGCGACCGCCCTGCTCTCGCTCTATCAGGTGCATAGTTGCGACGTGGTGACGGTGGACAGCCCCTGGGCCCCGGGCGAAGGCGCCAAAGCCGATGCCATGGTGACCCGGCAACGGGGCATCGCCCTTGGCATCCTGACCGCGGATTGCGCCCCCATCCTCTTCGCCGACCGGACCGCCGGTGTCATCGGCGCCGCCCATGCCGGCTGGAAGGGGGCGCTGGGCGGCATCGCCGAGGCGACGGTGGCGGCCATGGTGGCCCTCGGCGCCGAGCCGTCGCGGATCGCCGCCGTGATCGGCCCCTGCATCGGCCGCGCTTCCTACGAGGTCGGGCCGGAGTTCGAGGCCCGCTTCATCGAGTTGGACGGCGCCGACTCGGCCCGCTTCTTTCACCGGCCGGATCCCGCCGCCCGGCCCCATTTCGACCTGCCCGCCTATGTCGCGGCCCGGCTGTGCCGCGCCCATGTCGGCACGCTCGAGTTGACCGGCCTCGATACATTCGCGGACGAAGGCGATTTCTTCTCGTTTCGCCGCACCACCCATCGCGGCGAAGGCGACTACGGCCGCGAAGTCGCCGCCATCATGCTCGACTGAAGGCCGCCATGCCCCACATCCTGTTCTTCACCGCTTTCCTGGTGCTCGGCCTGCTCGCCAGCTGCGTCATGATCTGACCGCCCGGCGGCCTCCCTTGCGTGGCCGTCAGCCCACAGTTGCGCCGATAAATGGTCAGCCTCGTTTACAGCCCCGTGACGGCTTGTTAAAAAGCGCGCGCGTTTCAGCGGTGCCGATGGCGCCGCGTCCAATCATCCATTCCCCATGGATCAACGAGCGGGTTCGATCATGAAAGTGCTGGCCGGCAACAGTAACCGACCGCTGGCAGAGGCGATCGCCGCCTACCTGAATCTGCCGATGACCAAGGCCAGCGTCCGGCGCTTCTCCGATCAGGAGATTTTCGTCGAGATTCAGGAAAACGTGCGCGGCCAGGATGTCTTCGTCATCCAGTCGACGTCCTATCCGACCAACGACAATCTGATGGAACTGCTGGTCTGCATCGACGCGCTGCGCCGCGCCTCGGCCAAGCGGATCACGGCCGTCGTGCCCTACTTCGGCTATGCCCGGCAGGACCGGAAACCCGGCCCCCGCACGCCGATCTCGGCCAAGCTGGTGGCCAATCTGATCACCACCGCCGGGGCCAACCGGGTGCTGACCCTCGACCTGCACGCCGGTCAGATTCAGGGCTTCTTCGATATCCCGACCGACAATCTCTTCGCCGCGCCGGCCTTCGTGAACGACATCAAGGAACAATACGGCACCGAGGAACGGCTGATGATCGTGTCGCCCGACGTCGGCGGCGTGGTTCGCGCCCGGGCGATCGCCAAGCGCATCGACGCCGATCTCGCCATCGTCGACAAGCGGCGCGAGCGGGCCGGCGAGTCGGAAGTGATGAACATCATCGGCGACGTCGCCGGCCGCCGCTGCATCCTGGTCGACGATATCGTCGACTCGGCCGGCACCCTGTGCAACGCGGCCGGCGCGCTGCGCGCCAAGGGCGCCAAGGCGGTTTCCGCCTATGTCAGCCATGGCGTCTTGTCGGGCGGCGCCGTCGCCCGGGTTTCGGCCTCGCAGCTCGAATCGCTGGTGATCTCGGATTCGATCCAGGCGACGGAGGCGGTGCGCCTGTGCCGCAACATCCGCCGCGTCTCGATCGCCCCCCTGATCGCCGAAGCCATGCGCCGCATCAACGACGAAACCTCGGTCTCCAGCCTGTTCGACTGAACGGGAACCGGATCCACGAAAAAGGGGCCGTCTCGCGGCCCCTTTTTTTATGGGGCGCCCCTATTCGGCCGCTTCCGCCAGAGCCGCCGGCCGGGGGGCGTGGCCCCGCGCCGTTCCATACACGACGGCCGCGACGCCGATCACCGTGACGGCGGCGACGTAATGGGCCGGGGCCAGCGGATCGACCGCGACCAGCAGCGAGACGACGAGCGGGGTGAGCCCGCCCGAAATCGCATAGGCGACATTGTAGGAGAACGACAGGCCGGTGAAGCGGACCGCCGGCGGGAAGGCGCGGACCATGACGACGGGCACGACGCCGATGACACCGACGCAGAAACCGGCCATCGCATCGATCGGCAGCAGCAGTGTGGGATCGGCCGCTGGCCCGAGGTACAGCGCATAAGCGGCCGCGATCAGCAGCACACCGCCGACGAGGGTGACGATGCGTGGGCCGTGACGGTCGAGCAGCAGGCCGACGACAATGGCCGAGATGGTCAGGGTCAGGGTCGCGGCGACATTGGCGATCAGCGTGTCCGTCGCCGGAATGCCGTGCAGCTTCTGCATCAGGCCCGGCGTCATCAGGATCAGGACGACGATGCCCGCCGTCAGCATCCAGGTCGCCAGCATCGAGACGATCACCGCCCGGCCGTGGTCGCGCAGCACGAGTTTCAGCGGCAGTTCGTCGGCCGTTTCCTTCAGTTTCCGCATTTCCTCGAACACCGGCGTCTCTTCGAGCCAGCGCCGCAGATACATGGCGATCAGGCCGAAGATGCCGCCGACGACGAAGGGAATGCGCCAGGCGTAGCCGATCACCTCGTCCGGCGTGAAGACGCTGTTGATCGCCGTCGCCATCAGGGAGCCGAGCAGGATGCCGCCGGTCAGGCCTCCGGTGAGCAGGCCGCAGGCGAAGCCGATATGGCGGGCTGGTACATGTTCCGAAACGAAAACCCAGGCCCCCGGCGCTTCGCCGCCGATGGCCGCGCCCTGCAGCGCGCGCATCACGACGAGGAGCAGCGGCGCGGCATAGCCGATCGTTTCGTACGTCGGCATCAGGCCGATGATCAGCGTCGGCACCGCCATCAGGAAGACCGACAGGGTGAACATGCGCTTCCGCCCGACCAGATCGCCGAAATGCGCCATGACGATGCCGCCCAGCGGCCGGGCCAGATAGCCGGCGGCGAAAATGCCCCAGGTCTGCACCTGCGACAGCCAGTCCGGCATCGAGGCCGGAAAGAAGACATGGCCGATCGCCGCGGTGAAAAAGACATAGATGATGAAATCGTAGAATTCGAGCGCACCGCCAAGCGACGCGAGGGCCAGGGTCTTGGCGTCGCGGCCGGTCAACCGGTGCGCGCCGGGGCTTGCGGAACGTGCGGACATGTCGGGTGCTCTCGGATTCTCGTGCTGATTTGCGAGGGCAGACGCAATCCCACAAAAGCCGGCGCCGCACCACCGCCGCCGCGTCATCGGTGCCCTGCGGATCCGTCACGCCTGGACCGGATACAGATCAATTATTGATATGTCATCTATTCAAGGACCCCGGCGAACCATGCCCGAGACCCCAGACCCGCGCCCCGGCTTCGGCGCCCTCCTCGGCCAGACCGCAAGGTCATGGCGCCGCGCGGTCGACCGGGGCCTGCAGCCCTTCGGCCTGACCGAGGCGACTTGGCTGCCCCTCGTTCACCTTGCCCGGACGCCCGAGCCGATGCGCCAGAAGCAGATCGCCGCCGTGCTGAACCTCGACGGCTCGGCCGTGGTGCGCCTGCTCGACACGCTGCAGGCCGCCGGCCTGATCGAGCGCCGGGAGGACAGCGACCGCAGGGCGAAGGCAATCACCCTGACCCCCGCCGGCCAGCGCATCGCCGACAAGGCGGAGGCCGCCGCCCGGCAGGTCCGGGAAGGCGCCCTCGCCGGTCTGTCGGATGAGGATCTGGCGATCGCCGCCCGCGTGCTGGGCCAGATCTGCGCCACGCTGCGGCAAGGGGCCGAGCCTTGAGCCCGGACGCGCCCCGGCGCGCGCCGCTGTGGCTCCTCGCCCTGCTGACCTTCAGCGGCACGCTGGCGATGCATATCTTCGTGCCGGCCCTGCCCCGCGCCGGTGCCGATCTGGGCGCCCCGCCCGCGACCATGCAGCTGAGCATCAGCCTCTATATCCTCGGCCTTGCCTTTGGCCAGCTGGTCTACGGCCCGCTGGCGGACCGTTTCGGTCGCCGGCCGGTGCTGATGGCGGGACTTGTCCTCTACACGCTGGCGGGCTTCGCCGCCGCGCTGGCGCCCGATGCCGGGGCGCTGATCGCGGCGCGACTCTTTCAGGCGCTGGGCGGCTGCGCCGGACTGGTGCTGGGCCGCGCCATCGTGCGCGACCTGTCGACCGGCGGCGATGCCGCGAGGCGCATGGCGCTGATGAACCTGATGGTGGTGATCGGCCCCGGCGTCGCCCCCCTGATCGGCGGCGCCCTGTCCGAGGGTATCGGCTGGCGCGCCATCCTGTGGTCGCTGTGCGGCCTTGGCCTCGCCAATCTCCTGCTGACCTGGCGCCTGCTGCCCGAGCCGCCGCGAGCGGCGCCGGGCGATGTCGCGCAGGTCCTGCGCAACTACCTCGGCCTTCTGCGCTCCCCGGCCTTCCTGGGCTATGCCGTTGGCGGCGCCTGCGCCACCACCTCGATGTATGCCTATGTCGCCGCCGCGCCCTATATCTATACCGACGAACTGGGCCGGCCGCCGTTTGAGGTCGGCATCTATCTCGCCCTGCTGATCCTCGGCATCTGGACCGGCAGCATCCTCGCGAGCTGGCTGGCCAGCCGCGTGGCGCCCCGCCGGATGCTGAGCTTCGGCAACGGCCTCAGCCTGCTCGCCGCCGCCCTGCTGCTGGGCCTCGTGCTGGCCGGCCAGATCACCGTGCCGCTGCTGGTCGGATTGATGTTCTGCTTCACCTTCGGCATGGGCGTCGCCTCCCCCGCCGCCATGACCCAGGCGATCAGCGTCGATCCCCGCGCCGTCGCCTCCGCTTCCGGGCTTTATGGTTTCGTACAGATGGCCATCGGTGCGCTATGCTCCGTTCTCGCCGGTGTGGGGGCCAGTCCGGTGCTGGCCGCCGCGCTGGTCCTGACGGTGGCCGGAATCGTGGCGCAGGCGTCGTTTCGCCTCGCGGATCGCGCGGGACGGCCCTGATCCTCGCGTTTCAAATTGCGCCGACCGGCCATTTGCGCTATCAACCCGCGTTCATCGACGCCCGCACCCCTGGAGGCGGGCGTTTACTATTGGAGATACAGATGCGCAAGATCGCTACTCTCGCCGTCGAGGCGCGCGACCGGGCTGGTAAGGGGTCCGCCCGGGCCGCCCGTCGCGCCGGTCGAGTCCCCGCCGTGATCTACGGCAACAAGGAAGCCGCCGAAGTCGTTTCGGTCGAGGCGAAGTACCTGGACCGCGAACTCGCCTCGGGCAAGTTCCTGTCGACGGTCTTCGACCTGACCATCGACGGCCGCACCGAGCGCGTTCTGCCGCGCGACGTGCAGTTCCACCCCGTCACCGACCGCGCCCTGCATGTCGATTTCATGCGGATCGCCAAGGACGGCATGATCACCGTCGAAGTGCCGGTGGTCTGCGTCGATCAGATCGCCAGCCCGGGCATCAAGAAGGGCGGCGTTCTCAACATCGTCCGTCATGTCGTCGAGCTGAAGGCCCCCGCCGACGCGGTGCCGGAACAGCTGACCGTGTCCCTCGCCGGCCTCGATATCGGCGATTCGGTGCACATCAGCGCCGTCGCCCTGCCGGAAGGCGTCATCCCGACGATCGCCCACCGCAACTTCACGGTCGTGACCATCGCCCCGCCGACCGGTGGTCCGGAAGTTCCGGCCGCCGCCGCCGAGGCAGCGCCCGCGAAAAAGGGCAAGAAGTAATCAGTCCCGTAACCCGCCGGTCTTCGGGCCGGCGGGTCGCCCCCCTCTTCCGGGGCACGGTATCCAGGGAGACAGGCGCCGATGATCGTCCTCGTCGGTCTCGGCAATCCCGGCACCCCATATGCCGGCAATCGCCACAACATCGGTTTCATGGCGCTGGACGCGATCCAGTCGCGCCACCGTTTCTCGCCGTGGAAGCGCGCCTTCCAGGGTGAAGTCGCGGAAGGCAAGTTCGGTGCCGGCGGCGACAAGATCCTGCTGCTGAAGCCCATGACCTTCATGAACGAAAGCGGCCGCTCGGTCGGCGAGGCCGCGCGTTTCTACAAGATCGGCTCGGCCGATCTGATCGTCTTCCACGACGAACTCGACGTCGCGGCCGGGCGCATCAAGGTGAAGAAGGGCGGCGGGCACGCCGGGCATAACGGCCTGCGCTCGATCGACGCCCATCTCGATCCCGAATACCGCAGGGTCCGCCTCGGCATCGGCCATCCGGGCGACAAGGCGCAGGTAACGCGCCACGTCCTCGGCGATTTCGCGAAAGCCGACCGGGTCTGGCTCGAGCCCCTGCTCGACGCCGTCGCCGACGCGGCCCCGCTCCTCGTCGAAGGCAATGACGCCGCGTTCCAGACCAGGGTTGCGCTGTTGACGGCGCCGCCGAAGCCGGCCAAACAACCGCCGGCCAAACCATCAGGAGAGTGACATGGGTTTCAAATGCGGCATCGTCGGCCTTCCCAACGTCGGCAAGTCGACCCTGTTCAACGCCCTGACGGAAACAGCGGCCGCCGCGGCGGCCAATTACCCCTTCTGCACGATCGAGCCCAATGTCGGCCTGGTGCCGGTGCCGGATCCCCGCCTCGACACGATCGCCAGGATCGGCGGCTCGGCCCAGATCATTCCGACCCAGATCACCTTCGTCGACATCGCCGGCCTCGTTCGCGGCGCGTCCAAGGGTGAAGGCCTCGGCAACCAGTTCCTGTCGCATATCCGCGAGGTTGACGCGGTCTGCCATGTCCTGCGCTGCTTCGAGGATGGCGACATCACCCATGTCGAAGGCCGCGTCGATCCGATCGCCGATGCCGAGATCATCGAAACCGAGCTGATGCTGGCCGACCTCGAGAGCCTCGAGAAGCGCGTGCCGGCCCTGCAGAAGAAGTCGAAGGGCGGCGCCGACGAGGAGACCAAGGTCCGCCTCGCGCTGATGGAACGCGCCCTCCTCGTCCTCCGCGAAGGCAAGCCCGCCCGCGTGGTCGAGGTCTCGGCCGACGAGAAGGCGATCTTCCAGACCCTCGACCTGATCACGGCGAAGCCCGTGCTTTACGTCTGCAATGTCGAGGAAGCCTCGGCCGCCACCGGCAACCGCTTCACCGCCCTCGTCGCCGACAAGGCCAAGGCGGAAGGCGCGGCCTATGTGGTGATTTCCGCCGCGATCGAGGCGGAAGTCGCCCAGCTCGATGCCGAGGAGCGCAGCGTGTTCCTGTCGGATCTCGGGCTCGAGGAAACCGGCCTGTCGCGTCTCATTCGCGCCGGCTACGCCCTGCTGGGCCTCATCACCTATTTCACCGTGGGGCCCAAGGAAGCGCGAGCCTGGACCATCGTGAAGGGCACCAAGGGACCGGGCGCCGCCGGTGTCATCCATTCCGATTTCGAGCGCGGCTTCATCCGCGCCGAAACCATGGCCTATGACGACTATGTGAAGTTCAACGGCGAATCCGGCTGCAAGGACGCCGGGCGCCTGCGCCTGGAAGGCAAGGATTACACCGTCGCCGATGGTGACATCCTGCATTTCCGCTTCAACGCCTGACGCAACGTCGCGGGCGGGGCACGAGCATTGCACCCGCCCGCCCCGCCGACTAAAGTCCCGCCCGTGGGTTTGGGCAGGGTGAGCTTATGGCGGATTTCCTCCACTTCGAGGATTTCGAGGTCGGGTCCAGCACGGTTTATGGCGAGAAACTCGTCACCGAGGCGGAAATCATCGCCTTTGGCCGCGAGTTCGACCCCCAGCCGATTCATGTCGATCCGGTTGCCGCCGCCGAATCATCCTTCGGCGGGCTGATCGCCTCCGGGCTCCATTCCTGTTCCATGATGATGCGCCTGATGTGCGACGGCTACATGCTGCGCTCCGCCTCGCGCGGCTCGCCCGGGGTGGACGAGGTGCGTTATCTCGCCCCCGTGCGGCCGGGCGATGTCCTGCGGGTGCGCGTCACCGTGCTGGAAACCCGGCGTTCCGCCTCGCGGCCGGAAATGGGCATCGTCTCGGCCCGGCACGAATTGCTGAACCAGCGGGACGAAGTCGTCCTGCTGATGACCAGCAAGGTGATGATGGGCAGCCGCGACGCGGGAGCTGCCGCATGAGCGCCCTCGGCCGCCGCGACTGGCTGGAAGATTTCACCGTCGGCGCCAAGGAAAAGGCCGGCACGATCGCCTTCAGCGAAGACGAGATCATCGCCTTCGCCCGCGCTTTCGACCCGCAGAGTTTCCATGTCGACCCCGAGGCGGCCCGTATGTCGCCCTACGGCGGGCTGATCGCGTCCGGCTGGCATACGATGTCCAAGCTCATGAAGGTGGTCTCCGGCGGGGCGGTCGCCGCTGGCGGCGCCGGCTTCATCGCTTCGCCCGGTTTCGAGGACCTGCGCTGGCTGCGGCCGGTGCGCCCGGGCGACGTGCTCGATGTCTGGATCGAGACGCTTTCGGTCACGCCTTCGGCCAGCAAGCCAGGCCAAGGCCTGATCATCCAGCACTTCACGGCCGTCGACGCCGCGGGCCGCGTGGTCTGCAGCGTGATGGGCAAGGTTTTCTTCAAGCGGCGGGGGACGGCATGAGCGGTGAATGGGTCGAGCTCGTCGCAAGCGACGGCCACAGGTTCCAGGCCTATCATGTGAAGCCCGAGAGCGAGGAAGCCCCGCGCGGCGGCATCGTCGTCGCCATGGAAATCTTCGGCGTCAACGGCCATATCCAGGCCGTCGCGGACGGTTTCGCCGCCGAAGGCTACGAAGTCATCGCGCCGCAGCTCTACGATCGGGCGGAACCGGCCATCGACCTGCCCTATGACGCCGAGGGCATCGCCCGGGGCCGCGCCCTTCGCGAACAGGTGGGCTGGGAAGGCCCGATGCTGGATGTCGGCGCCTGCGTCACCCATCTGCGCCAGGGC
>JAOZVS010000028.1 GCA_025869435.1 Zavarzinia sp. | reverse complement strand
GCCTTTGGACAAATAAGGCGATACTATCGCGGCAAATCGACGAGACCGGTCGGCAGACCCGTCACCTCCAGCCGCCCGTCCTTGACCGCGCAGGCTGTGGCGATGGCGGCGAGGTTGATGGCTGCGTTCGAGCGCATCGCGGACAGTCCGAGGCTGCCGCGCAATATCGCCGAACCGGCGGGCAAGCGCCGGCGGGCTGATCAGAGATCGAGCACCAGGCGCTCACCTTTCGGCGCGCGGGAGACGCAGGTCATCATCTGGTCGCCCGCCGCCCGTTCCTCGGGCGTAAGGACACTGTCGCGATGCTCGATCGTGCCGGCCAGGACTTTGCAGCGGCAGGTGCCGCAGACGCCCTGGCGGCACAGGGTCTCGGACGGCAGGCGCTGGGCTTCCAGGGCTTCGACGATGCTCTGCCCGGCAGCCACGTCGATCACCCGCCGCGACTTGGCAAGTTCCACGATGAAGGCGTCGCCCGGCCCGCCGGTGGGGGTGAAATCCTCCGAAAAGACAGCCTCGGCAGGCCAGCCGAGGCCGGCCGCTACCCCCTTCGTCCAGGCCATGAAGCCGGCCGGCCCGCAGACGTATAGCTGATCGCCCGCCCCGGGCGCCCCAAGGTCGCGGGCGGGGTCGAAACGGACGCCGTCGTCCAAGTGGATCCGCGTGCGGCCGGCGAAGGGCGCCTGGTCGAACCAAGCGGCGAAGGGCAGTTCGGTGTGGCTGCGGGCGCAGACATGCAGCACGAAGTCGCGGTGCTCCGCTGCCATTGCCGCGGCCATGGCCAGCAGCGGCGTGAGGCCGATGCCGCCCGCGACCAGCACCGCCCGGCCGCTGCCGGGCCGAAGCGGGAAATGGTTGCGCGGCCGGCCGATGTCGAGCCGTGCCCCCGGCACCAATGTGCGATGCACTTCGCGGGACCCGCCGCGGCCCGCATCGTCGCGCTTCACCGCGATCCGATAGGCCGCTACCGCGCCGGGCCTGCCGACCAGCGAATATTGCCGGATCAGGCCCGAAGCCAGGCGGAGATCGATATGGGCGCCGGCTGCGAAGGCGGGCAGCGGGCCGCCGTCCGCCGCTTCGAGGACGAAGCTCATGATGCTCGGCGTCTGGACCTCGACTTCGGCCACGCGGGCGGCGATCCAATGGCGCTCGGCCGGCGAAGGCGGCGGAACGAAGCGCTTCACGCTGCCGCCGACGCCGCGCCAGAACAGGTCGTGGGAGGTCAATGCCCCTGCCACGGCGTCCCAGCCCGCCTCTAGCCGGTAAAAGGGGAGCTGAGGATAGAGGTGATGGATCAGATGGGCGCTTTGCCCGAGCATGAAGAGACGCGTCAGCGGGTGGCGCGTGATCATGGCCGTTGCATGGAGCGGCCGGTCGCGCTGCACGACTTCGGGCGGGTGCTGGATGTGGGCGAAGAGATAGGCCGTGATGAGGAGGCCAAGGCGCATCGGCAGGAACCACAGGATCAGCCATTCGTGGGCATAGGGCGATGCGATCCAGGCGACATGCCAGGCTGCGAACAGCGCGAAGCCGGTGAAGAAGCGAAAGTTCTGGCGCGCCGCGAAGCGTTCGCACCGGCGCAAGTACCAAGCGAACCAGACCACGTCGACGAAACCGAGCACGAAGGGCAGGGTCCACTTCGGCGCGATCACCAAGATGTCGTCAGGATCGTCGTGCGGCTCGCCGGCATGCTTGTGGTGTTCGAGATGGAGGATGCGGTAGACCGCGACCTCCATCCCCGGCAGCAGGAGCTGGCCGCCCAAGGTGCCGATGACCTCGTTCAGGCCCGAGCTTCGCGAGATGGCGCGATGGGTGCCGTCATGCAGCACGGTGAAGGAGGCATAGAACAGCGGCGCCATCAGCGGGACCGAGAGCCATCCGGGCAACAGGCCGGCCAGCCAGGCCCAGGAAACCAGGGCGAAGGCGCTGTAGCAGCCCGCGATGAGGCCGAGGGTCGGCACCGGCAGCCAGGGCAGGCGATGCAATTCGGCAAGCCGCGTTTCGCCCCGCAGACGCCCGACCAGGGCCCAATCCCCCTCGACAATGCTCATGACCGCCTCCTCCCGATGGCCGCGTTTGGCGGCTCGGCTTTCACTATGGGGCGAATTACGTCGTTATAACAGTGTTATTTTCGCTGATTCGGCGATATTCCGGTGGCCAGCAGCAGGTCGAAGCCGCGCATCATGCGGGCTTCGTGGTCGGCGGCGGCGGGATAGGTGCCGGACAGCTCGAAGGTCAGCATGCCGTGGGCGGCTGCCCACAGGATGTCGCCGAATTCGCCGGCGTCGAGTTCGAGCCGGAACAGGCCCTCGGCCTTGCCCTGTTCGATGGCGGCGAGATAAGCGGCATAGGACGGCCGGTCGCGCATGGCGACGACCAGCGAATGGCCGCGCCGCGTCAGCAGCTCGAAGGCGGCCGGGTGCTCGAGGGCGAAGCGGCGGTAAGCCCGGGCGAAGCCGCGCAGACGATCAAGCGGCGGCAGCGCCGTGTTGGTGTCCAGGATATAGGCGTTCATCAGGTCAGTCGCGCGTGCCGCCAGGGCTTCATAAAGGCCGGGCATGCCGCCGAACAGCGAATAGATCGCCATGGTGGAGATGCCGCATTGCTTGGCCAAGCTGCGCGCGCTCAAGGCCTCCAGCCCGCTCTCGCCGACAAAGGCGAGGGCCGCCTCGACCACGGCTTCGCGCCGGGCCGCGGCATCGCCGCCGAGAGGGGGCTTCAGGGTCATCGCAATGTCGTTTCTCTTGCCATCAGGGCCGCTTATACCCGACCGGGCGGGACAAGACGAGGGAACCGGAATCCCTAGGGTCCACAGAACCTGGGGTCGGCGGCGTCATAGACGCAGGCATCGGTATCCTGCAGGGCGAGCGGCGAGAGCTGGAGGTTCCAGGTGTGGACGAAGGCGCCCTGCCCCTCCTTGCTGCGGATGAAGGTCAGATGATTGTCGGAGACCATCACCTCCTCGTCGTCGGCGCCCTTTGACGCGCCGAAGCCGGTGCAGAGCGACAGCAACAGGGCGGCGGGCTTGCCGTTCAGCAGCAGGTGCCATTCGCTGCCGCCATCCGGATCGCCGTCGATATTGGGGCAACCGCCGGCCGAGGCCGCCTCGGGAACCAGCGGGTGAGCGGCATCGAAACTCAGGCGGACGACTGTGATGCGCCGGCCGTGGTCGTCCCGCCCCGCGTCATAGCGCTCGACCGGCTTGCAGCCTTCGCGCCCGGCACAGAGCGGGGTGGACTCCTTGCCCGGCGTCTCCGGCAGGGCGAGGGCGCCGGGCATGCCGCCCATCTCATAAATCTCTTCTGCCGGTGCCGGCAGGGCGGTCAGCATGTACAGGGCGGCGAGGACGCCCGGGGCAGGACGCATGATCACTCCGCCCGGGTCGAATGCAGGATCATGTCGTCGAGCGCCTTCACCTCGGCGTCGATCGCCGCCTGTTCGGCGCTGCGCTGGCTTTGCGAAGTGGGGGGATGCTGTTCGAGCTGCTGCTGACGCCGTTTCGCGGCATCGAGACGGACGCGGGCGGCGGCCAGGTCCTCGGCCCTGGCATTGCGATTACGCGAGGCTTCGCGCAGCGCGATGTCCAGCCGCGCCAGCTCCGCCTTCTGGGCGCGGTTGCGGGCTTCGGCCGCCGTCAGGCTGGCGCCGGTCGCGCGGGCCTCGGCCTGGGCCGCGCTCGCCCTTGCCTGCATCTCGCGCGCCATCTGTTCGGCGCGCTGGGCATCCTGTTCCCGCTCGGCCACGCGGCGGTCGTAAGTGCCGTCGACGACATTGCCGATGCCGGAGAAATAGCCGGCATTATTCGGGTCCTGCTCGCGCGCGCAGGCGCCGAGCGAGACGGCGAGGCCGGCGGCCAGAATCACGGTCTTGGTCAACATGGGGGACATGTTCAGGGGTCCGATCAGGCGTCAGGCACGCTGGCGAGAGCGCGGGCGAGTTCGTCGCGACTGCGGGCGATGTCCTGGGTCGAACGGCTGATATCGGCCTGGGCCTGATTCAGATTGGCCCGCCCCTGGCCGCCGACGTAGCTGCTGTCTTCCGCCATCTTCTGACGCACTTCGCCGGCATTGGACAGGGCTTCGTCCATCAGCCGCAGGTCTTCCTGCATCGAGGCGGTACGGTTGCGGTAATCCTTGGCCGAGATCTGGCCGGCGCGATACTGCTGTTCGAGAAGAGCGATCTTCTGGCGGTTGTCCGCCGCCACCCGGGCGGACGAGGCCGCGATCTGGCGATAGGAATTGGCCTCGTTGCTGGCGGCCTGGATGCGGGCGTCCAGCGCCTGCTCGCGGCTGGCATATTGCTCGTTCTGGCTGGCGATGTAATAGCCGGAGGCGCCACCGATGGCACCGCCCGCCGCCGCGCCGATCAGGGCGCCCCGTCCCCGGTTCTTGGAATCCGACAGCGCGCCGACGAGGGCGCCGAGCAGGGCACCGGCGACCGCGCCCGTCGCCACCGTGTCGTTGAACCGGTCGGTCTGCTGGCGCAGCGCGGCCTGGGCCGGGCTCAGCGGCTCGTCATAACCATAGCCGCCACCGCCGCCGGTCGCGCAGCCGCCGAGGCCCAGCGCCGTGACCAGCACCATGACCCCAAGGGGACGAAGCAAAGGGACCTTCACCCGCGCGACCATCAAAACCTCCACCACCCGAGCCCTACGGTAAGAAAACGGCGCGAACAGGGCCGGGTTCCACGTTCATTCCACAAGCTGTCGATACCAGCCGGCATCATCCTGCGTCGGTCGCGCGGCATAGGCAGTGACCTGCGCCACAAAGAGTTTCGCGAATTTCGCGAAACTGCCCAGCTTCTGCGCCTCGAACTCCGCCGTCAGCACGGCCAGGGCCTTGGTCAGCCTGGCCTTGTCGTAATCATCGGCGGTCTGCACCAATATATCGCGATAGGCGCGTTTGGAAATGTCGAGCGCCTGCTGGGTAGCATCGTAAAGGGTTTTCCACTCGTCAGCATCGGCGGGATTGCTGCCGCGCGCCTTCTCCGCCAACTCCCAACGCGCCTTCACCGGCGCGAGGCGGCGGTCGAGATCGCGCAACGACCGGATCATGGCCGCGGCGGCATAGATCGTTGACTTGGCCGAACGGGCCTCCGCCTCGTCGCGCGCCACCCGCTCGGCCGAGAGACTGTCGGCGATGGTCTCGACCGCACGTTTCATGTCGGGGTCGGTCGCATCGTCGGCGAGACGTTTCAGGAGGGCGATCGGATCGGTCTCGCCGCCACGGCCCTTCTGGATCGCGACGAAGGCACTGCGCAGGGCATCGATCCTGCTCTGGCTGACCGAGACCGGCGCCGTCATCACCAGCCGGAAGCCCAGGGTCGGCAGATGGGTCGCCTGACCGGTCGCTGTATCGAAAGGCGGGATCTCGAGCCGCAGGGACGAGCGCAAACGCCCCTCGGCGGTGCGGAAATCGCCGCCCCGGGCGATCATGCCGCCGGCCTGACCATGCAGGCGCGCGACCCGGACGAGGCGATAAGGCTCCAGCACCCATTCCTGGGCATTGCCGAGGATATCGTGCAGGCCGAGGGGATTGGGCTTCAGGAGGCCGATCTGGCGCAACTGCCCGTCGGATGACGACGGCCCGCCGACCCAGGCATAGGCGGTGACGCCTTCGGGCATAGGGAAGCTGCGCGCGCGGAAATCGCTGTCGGAGACGGCGGCGCCGCCCCGCGCGGCATATTCCCATTCGGCTTCCGTGGGCAGGCGCAGGAAGGCGGCGGTCTCGCCCTGGCGGGGCAGGTCGGCCGGCGACTTCTGCAACAACCATTCGGTATAGCGGGCGGAGAATTGCACGGCGTCGAACCAGGAGACATCGACCCGGGGCAGCCGCCCCATGGTGGACGGCGTGGGGCAGGTCCCCTCCATCACCGCGGCATATTGATCGGCCGAGACTTCATATTTGCCGATCAGGTAGGAACGCGCGCCATCCCGCCCGACCAGGCCGCCGGCCAGATTGTCCTTGCGGCTGTGCTCGATGTAATCGGTCTCGGGATCGCTCTGGCCCAGGGTCACCTGCCGGTCGTCGAGCGGGCCGGTGCCGGCATCGCCGGTCGGCGTCACCACGGTGCGAAAGGCCATGTGGCCACCGCAGGGCATGGGCAGGCTGACGTCGCCCTCGGCCGGCCTGGGGTTCCATTGTTTCGTCTCCCAGTCGGCGGCGACGGCCGGCGCTGACAGGACCAGCAGGGCGAGAGCGACGATACCCGGTCTAACCATGACGCAACCCCTCCCCGGGTTCGACCCTGGCGGCGGAAAGACCGGCCAGGGTGGCGGCGAACAGGGCGACGACCAGCGCGATGCCGACGACCGCCGCCACCTGGGCCATGTCCAGCCGGCAGATATCGCCGCCGCCCGGCAATCCGTCGGAGAATTGCCGGTTGATGACCAGCGCGGCAAGACCATAGGCGCCGAGGGCCAGCAAGGCCCCCGCGCCGGTGATGGCGATGCCCTGGACGATCGGCATTCCCGCCATGCCGGCCGAGCCCAGCCCCATCATGCGCAGCAAGGAAAGTTCGCCCCGCTTTCGCGCGACATGCCCGATCAGGCTGGCGCCGAGACTGAGGGCGAAGCCCGCCCCGCCGATCACGGCGATAATGAGGAAGATCGCCGTCAGATTGCGGTCGAGGCGAAGCACGGTCTCGATCTCGTCGGCCCGCGTCGTCACCGCCTGGCCCCGCGCTTCCAGCCGGGCGGCGATGGCGGCGACATCCTCGATCCGGCCGGCGACGGCGCGAAAGCCGGAAAAGGCGCGCGGCCCCGCCACGTTCGGTCCGTCCCAGCCGTAGCGCGGCACCGGCCGCCCGTCGCGATAATCTTCCAGCGCGGCGAGCAATCCGATGGAGACGAAGGCGCCTTCCCGCGCGAAAGCCGCCGCCGGGGCGATGCCCGCGACCGTCAGGGACAGGCTCTTCCCCTCCGCCTGATCGCCCAGTTTCCGCTGGACGGCGAGGCGAAGCCGGCCGCCGGTCGCCAGCCCCAGCTTCCGCGCGGCGAGCGGGGAGAGCACGATGCCGTCTTCGCCCGGCGCCGCGAGCGGGGCGAGCAGCGGGTCGCCCGGCGCGGTCGGCATCAGTTCGGCGGTCAGGGCGTTGCCGCCGTCGCCTCGCGCCAGGGTCGCCGTCGCCGCCAGCTGGCGGGTGCGGGCCACGATGAAGGTGATCCCCTCCTGCCGGCCGATCTCGGCCACCGCCTCGGCCGAGAGGCTGCGGTTGCCCAGCGAATTGATTTCCCGCATGTGCGGATCGGCCAGCAACTCCGCGCGCAGACTGTCGACCACCCCGGTCTTCAGGCCCAGCAGGACGAGGAGCGGCGCGAGGATCGCCGCCAGAGCGATGACGAAACAGGCGCTGAGCCCCTTCTCGTGCCACAGGTCGGCGAGGGCGAGGCGAAGGCTCAGCATGACCGGAACACGGCCCTGGTGCCGCCCTCCCCGGTTTCGATCGTGGGGGTCAGGGTCAGATCCATGCGGCCGGCGAGGCTGGCGATATCGTGGGACGCAATGACGAGGGCGGAGCCCGCCGCCGCCCCGGCCTCCACCAGCAGGTCGAGGATGATACCCGCCCGGGTCGGATCGACCGAGGCCGTGGGTTCGTCCGCCAGCACGAGGGCGGGGCGATGAGCGAGGGCCCGGGCGATGGCGACACGCTGGCGCTGGCCGACCGACAGGCTTTCCGGCTTGCGGGGCAGGAGTTCGGCGATATCGAGACGGCGGGCCAGCTCGCGCAGCCAGGCCGCGTCCGGCCGGCCGGACAGGCGCTGGGTCAGGGCGATATTCCCCTCGACCGTCAGATAGGGCAAAAGCCCGCCGGTCTGCGGCACATAGCCGATGAAGCGGGCACGGAGGGCCGCCAGCGCCTCGCGCCGGCCGGCGTGCCACAGCGCGGCGAGGTCGACCATCTCGCCCCCGGCGCTCAAGGTGAAGCATCCTGCCCGCTCGGGGGCGAGGGCGAGGGCGAGAAGGTCGAGCAGCGTGCTCTTGCCGACGCCCGACGGCCCCGTTAGGGCGACGCGGCTGCCGGGCGCGATGCTCAGGCGCTCCACCTCGACCTCATAGGCCCGGCCTTCCGCCTGCCAGCGACGGACGAGACCCGCCGCCTCCATCAGGCTCATTACGGCAGGGCCTCCAGCGGCACCGGGTAATAGCTGTCGCCCGCCGCTTGCCCCCGGCCGAAGGAGACCCAGAGATTGGGACTGGCATCGAATTCGGCATAGAGGCGGAGTTTCGCCTCGATCGTGTCGAGCAACTCGCGCTGGGCGGATGGCCCCATGGCCAGCCATTCCGCCTCGCCGAGGCCGAGGATCTGGCTGCGGTAAGGCAGGTCCTGCAGATATTCGCCGAGTAGGTCGCCCAGATTGCCGATATTCCGCACCTGCGACGGATCGCGCGAGGTCGCGGCGGCGGCGGAGCGCAGCTGACCGAAGAAATCCTGCGGCGACAGGCGGCTTTGCTCGCCCTTGTCGAGAATGGCCTTCAGCGAGCCGGCGAGGTCCGATAGCTGGTTCTTGGTCAGCAGCACCCGGACGTCGAGCGCGGCCAGGGTGGGGTCCCTGGTGTCGCGGTCGGCGGCCCAGGCGCGGAAGACATCGGGCGCCCGCGTGCCCTGAACCCGGCCAAGATAGGCAAAGCGCATGGCATAGCCGACGATGGCACCCTGACGGGCGATGTCGGTGCCGCCCGCCGGGACCGAAGCCGATGGGGCCGACGATGCCGCGACGGTCGCCTGCGCCTGCGCGATCAATGTGTCGACCAACTGGTCGACGACATGGCCAAGGGCTTCCGCCGTGCCGCCTTCGACGCCGTAGTAAAGGCTGCCGGCGCCGGGGAAACGGGTCAGTTCCAGATATTGCGCCTTGGCCCTGGCGTGATCGCCCGCGCCCACCGGGGTCAGCAGATGCAGGGCGAAGGTGGCGATGCCCTTCTGCCGGGCGAGCTGGTTCAATTCGGCGGGACCGAGGCGGGTTTCGCTCAAGGGATCATTGCCGGCGCGGCTGCCGGCATCGGTGATGAGTACGATGTAGCGCCCGCCGAAGGGCGCCCAGTCCATCTGGTCGATCGCCGTCTTGATGCCGGCGAAACTGTCCTCGTAGAAATTGGGGCTGGAAACGTCGGCAGCCTTCATGGCGTCGAGCGCGGCCAGGGTCTCCTCGGGCTTCGTATCGGGCGAGAGCGGCGAGAAGACTTTCGAGACATAGCGAAGGGCCGGCGTCACCTTGGCGTTGTCGCGGAAGCCGACGACGCCGAAGCGGATATTGTCGGCGAAGGGCGTGCCCTTCAGCTTCTCGTGGATGCGGCGCACCGCTTCCCGCGTCCGCTCGATCTGCGGCTGCATCGAGGTCGAATTGTCGATGACGACGGTGATGCCGACCTTGAAAGCCTTCAGCGCCGCGGCGGGATCGACGGTGGCCGGCGGTGTCGCCGACGCGGCGGCGGGGACCGAGGCGATCTCGAGCAGGCGCAGGGGAAAGCCGTCGTCGGTCAGCACCTGTTTCGACGACAGGATGGGCAGCAGGTAGAACTGTTTGGCGATATCGACATAGGTCGGCGGCTCGATCGCGGCCACCGGACTGTCCGGCGGCAGGCGGTCGCCGATCGCCGCCGCGCGCATCGCCTCGGCATCCGCCGCCCTTGTGGGCGAGGCCATCAAGGTCGCCAGGGCATTCTGGTCCTTGAGGAACAGAACGCGCTGGCGCGCGGCGGGGCTGGCGAAGGCGACCGTCAGGCTCTGTTTCCAGTCGATGGTCTGGTCGGCGCGGATGTAACCATCGGTATCGCCCCGGGCGTTGCGCCCGACCTCGACGAAATCCTGCCCACCCGCGTTCTTCCGGCCATAGACGTAATAGACCGTGAAGGCATCGGCCGCCTTGCCCCCGACGGCGGCGGGATCGGCCAGCACTTGCGCGCCGGGGCGGGACAGCACGCGCTGGAACAGGGTCTTCTTGCCCTCGATCAGCAAGGGCTCCCGCGCCAGGGCGGGCTCTGCGGCGCCGAGGCCGGCGAGGAGGAGAAGGAGGATACGGAAGAGCCTCATTGTGCCCCCTCCGTCCAATAGGTGGCGAGCGCGGCCGCGGCTTCGGCATCGCCGGCCGTGGCCTGTTTCCGCAGGACGGCTTTCAGGGCTTCCAGCGCCGGCTTCGCCTCGGCGACGCCGGCCGCCTCGGCCTTGCGGTAGAATTTCGCCGCCTGACCCGGATTGGCCTTCGAGAAGGGCTTGCCCTCGACGAAGCTGGCCGGATCGTAAAGCCGCGCGATGTCGAGCATGGCGGCGCCGAGGCCCCGCTCCGCCGCATTCTCGAGCAGCAGCAACATGCCCTGGACGTCGCCCTTGGCCTTGAACTTCTGCGCCCAGTCGTAGATTTCCTGCGGCGTGCCGGCGGCGCGGACGATGTCCTGCACCCCGGGCTCGCCCGCTGGCGTCGGCGCGGGGGGCTCGGCGGGGGTGACGGGCGCCGCCGGCGCCCCGGCGACCGCCACGGGAGCCGGGGACGGCTTCGGATAGAAGAGATAGGCGGCGATCCCCGCCCCGGCGACGACGAGCACGGCAAGGCCGATCAGCCAGCCCCGGGCGGATGGCTTTGGCGCCGGGGCATCGACCATCCGCTCCACCCGCATCGTTTCCGCTGGTGGCGGGGGCGGAGGTGGTGGGGGCGTCTCGGGCTCCGGCTCGGGCGGTGGCGGCGCAACAGGTTTCACCGCCACGCGGCGACCTTTCGCCTTGCCATCGTAATGGGGCGTGATCGCCGGCCAGGACAGCACCGCTTCCCCCGCGATCCCGTCGATATCGATGGCGACGTGATCGTCGGAGGTGAGGAATTCGGTCACCTCTGGCCCGAGGTAGAATTGCACCGTGCCGTCGCGGACTTCGTAACGATCGGCCAGCACCCGGCTTTCGGCGATGCGCCAGCCCTTGTCCGACAGATGCGCGGCCTCGTAACCGAGGCGGCGGATGCCGAGGCTGCCATTGCCGACATATTGGCCCCGCCCCTCGACCACGACGATGGCGTGCCCACCCTCGACCTGAGCCTTGTCCTCGACGACGCGGATGACGGGATCGGCCATGGTCATTGCTCCAGCGCCGCGATCAGCCGGCCGAGGCGGGCATTGGCCTCGACGTCGATCGCCTCGCCATCCTTGAAGGAAACATTCTCGTCGGTCAGGGCGAAGAGCCCGGCGATCCAGTCGACATAGAAGGTCTGGTCATAGGCCGCCGGCTCTTCCGCCAGCCTGGGGTAAGCCCCGGCGGGCGGCGGCGGGGCGAAGATCGGCTTGCCCGTCGCCCTGTTCAAGGGCCGCGCCGTCAGCGGCCTGGCGTCGAAGCCCAGATGATCGACATAGGCATTGATCAGGCTTTCCGCCGCCGTGACGGGTTTCGCGGCGGCATCGCCCGGGCGGGCGCGGAAGGCCGAAATCTTCCGGACCTGCGCCGCGATCGATTCCGCGAGGCCGAGCCGGCGGGCGCCGATGCCCAGTTCCTCGGCCAGGGTCGCGGCCGAGGGCCCGTCGAGACCGATGCCGTCCCGCACGGCGCCATTGTCGGCGATGGCGTGGATCTGTTCCATCCAGTATTCCATCGCGGCATCGGCGAAACGCTCCGCCTGATCGCGGGCGCGGCGGGGCGCCGCCGGCACCTCGCTGGTCACCGGGCCATCGCCGAACAGGGCATCCATCATGCCCTGGGCGTCCGGCCGCCGGCCCAGCGCGGGGCCGCCTTCGGCCTGCGCGGTTTCTTCCGATCCCGCCTCGGTCTCGATCCGGTAGTAGAGCCCGACCAGGGCATCGGTCGAGACCTGGAGCGCGCGCAGCAACTGGCCGAATTTCTGATCGCCGGCACAGGCGACCAGCCGGCGGCCGCTGGCGCGGACGGCGGCGCGACGCTTCTCGAGTTCGACCGACAGATCGCCCGAGATGTAATAGCGCGCCAGCCGGTCGAGCATGGCCCGGCGCAAGCTGCGCAGCTGTTCCTCGATCTGCCGGCGCTTGATCGCGGGGTTGCACACCGGCTCCAGCGAGGCGGCGAGATAGGAAATGCCGCCATCGTTCAGGCGGAAGGCTTCGTCCCACGCCTTTTCCGGGTCGTGGAAATGGGCCTGCGCCGCCGCGTTGGCCAGGAAATCGGCCTTGGCGCGGGCGATGCGATCCGCCTCGGAGCCTCGAATGCCGGCTTCCTTGCCCGCCGTGTCGTAATCGAGGATGTGCTTGGCGACGAAATTGGGATTGCGCAGCCAGAAACTGTTGGTGAAGGGCTGGCCCGGCGTCCAGTTGCGCGGCCAGTCATGGGCCTTGCCGAAGAAATCGAGCAGCGAGGCATTGAGCCTGATCGTCCAGCGCCCCTCGGTCGAAGCCGCCTGCCCGGCCTTTTCCTCGAATTCCTGATCGAATTTTGTCAGCACGAGGAAGAGCGCGTTTTCCTGCCGGGCGCGGTCCTCGGGCGTCGCGCCATGCGTCGCGTCGATCCAGTCCTTGACCATGGCCGGCAGGGTGCGGACTTCCTGATTGGACGGGCCGATGCACAGCAGCATGGCGGTCAATTCCCGCTCGGCGCAGTAGCGCTCGAACAGATAGGCGACCTTGCCGCGCAGGTACACCGAACGCAGCGCGCCGTCCTGTTCGAGGAAGCCGCGCGGATCGGGGAAATTCTCGCGGCTGCGGGCACCGGGAAAATCGAGAAGGTCGGTGTGATCGAAGAAGGGCCAGGGCTGATCGCGCATAAGGATGGTCAGTTCGGCGATCAAAGCAGTCACTTCCGCCCGCGCCAGCTGGGCCTTGCGGCCGTCCCTGGTTACAAGCGTCAGCGCCTCGCCCGCCGCCGGCCGGCCCAGGTCGCCGAGGGTGCGGACATCGATGATCGAGCTCGCGCGCGGAACCAGCGCCTCGATCCCGACCCAGGCTTCCGCCGCGTGACCCAGCCGGTCGAGGCCGGTGGCCAGGGTCAGATAGAGCGCCGTCAGGCGCGGGATGAAATTCCAGATGACGGCGAAGAGTTCCGCCCGATCGGCGAGAACAAGACGCGGCGCCAGCTCCGCCGCCCGCGCCCAATAACCGCTGGACAGGGCGCGAACGCCGGCCTGCGGCTTGAAATAGCGCTCGAAATATTCCTGCAGGTCGAAGACATCGTCCGCCGTCAGCACGTCGACGGCGGCGTCTTGCGCCTTCGGCTCCAGCCGGGCGAACAGCTCGCCGATCTCCTGGGGCGTCGGCGGTTCCTCGTCCTCGAGGTTGAAGTCCGACAGGTAGGCATTGCCGATGATCTTCACGACATCGGTCTGCGACAGGAGACGCAGCGCGACCGGCTTGCCGGCGGGACAGGGCCGCGCCTTCATGGTGAAGCGGGTAACGACACCGGTCGCTTCCTGCCCGCCTTCCGGATTGAGGTCGGCGACGAAATCGAGGGCGCGGTCCTCGAACACGGCCATCAGCCGCTCGGTCCCCTTCCGGGCGAGGGCGGAGATCAGATAGGACTTGCCGGCCTGGCTCGGCCCGAAGACCGAGACGCACATGGGCCGCGTCGCCGCCGCTTCCAGCTTGCGCGCGGCGGTGCCGAAGCGGCGGAAGTCGCGGCGCAGCGCCGCCTCGTCCTGATGCAAGCGGGCGGGATGGGCCTTGAACCAGTCGATCGCGGCGGCGGCGGCGGTGCCGGTGGCGGCGGCCTTGGCGCGCAGTGCCTCGTTTTCGGCGGAATGGTCGATGCTCATCATGCGCCTCACATAACCCCGAGCACGCCGGTATCGCGCCAATAGCCTTGCGCCGCCTTCAGGGTCTGCAAGCGAAGGGTGACGGCGCCGCGGCGGCTGTTGCCCTCCGCATCCTCGATATCGCTGATGCGGAAATCCTCCCATCGCTCCATATGGTCGGCGTCCACTTCCGCCCGCTCGATCGTCACCTTCAGCGGCAGGGCAAGCCCCGCCGTCGCGGAAGGATTGGCGAATTCGAGGAAATAGAGCGGCGTCGCCGGCCAACGTTCCAGATCGAGCTGGCGGAAGCCTATGAAGACCGGGGCATAGAAATCGAGAATGAAACTCTCGCCCCCGCCTTCGCCCGTGCGCGCGTCCAGCGTGGGATCGGCCAGGAACACGTTACGCCGAAGCACCTGGCCCGAAATCTCCATCTGGCCGAAGAAGCGCGCGGTCGATTTCATGACAAGGCGCGAGGTGCGCATCAGGAAGGCTTCGAGATGGCCCTCGGCGAGGCCGCAGAGCATGGCGCCGACGGCGGCCGCGGTCTTCGGGTCCTCGATCCGCGCGTTCACGTCGCGGAAGGGATACCAGGTGCCCACGGCATATTGATGCATGGGGATCACGCGGTCCGGCATCACCGGCAGTTTCGCCAGCATCACCTTGGCGATCGCCGGCAGGCGCGACGGCCGGCCCGACAGCAGCAGGATATCGCAGTCATAGGCGTGAATGACCTCTGCGAGGTCGGCCAGGGTCTGGCCAATGACAGCCAGCGTCGTCGCCTCGATCTGGGCAAGGTCGATCGCGACCTCGACCGCGCCGAGGTCGAAATCGCTGGCGCCATGATCCGAGGCTTCCGTCTCGAAGAAACGCAGCACCCGCAGGGTCGGCGGCAGGTTGCGGTCCATCAGGCTTTCCAGCCGGCGGGTCTCGGCGCCGGCATGGGGGCCGCTGCCGCCCTGTTCATAGGCATGCAGCAGGGCAAGGCCCGCCGGCTCCAGCACCTGTCCGACGAACTGGCGGCGTAAGTGGCGCTCCACCTCGGTTTCGGAGCCGCGATTGCCCGAGAACAGTTTCTTCAGCATGGCCGTGGGGTCAGCGACGCCGGCCGCCGCCAGCCCCTTGGCGATCGCCGGCAGGATGTGGCGCTCGATCACGGCGGCGAGGATGTCGTCGCCGGCCAGCTTGAAGCCTTCGCGGAAATTCTGCGCCGGATTGATCGCCCGCTGCCCCTCGACCGTGTAGGTCGTGACGATCAGGTCGGTGGTGCCGCCGCCGATGTCGATGGAAGCGATGCGCAGCGACGGCTCCGCCCCGTAACCCTCGGCAGCGCGGACGCGGCCCTTCAGGCCGAAGAAGGCGGCGTAATCGCCCCGGAATTTCTGGGTGATCTCGGTATAGAGATAGACCAGCTGGGTGCCCGAGGCTTCGTCGAGATTGAGCACCACCGAAGGCTCCGGCGGCAAGGTGCCGTCGACGGCGGCCAGCGCCATCAGGTCCCAGGCCAGTTTCACCGCCCCCTCGGCCCGGCGGCGCATCAGGCGTTGCTCGGCCACGGGCAGGGCCGGCGGCATGGTCAGCACGATGCGGCGCAGGCGACGCGGCACGTCGCCATGTTTGCGCGCCAGGCGGATTTCCGGCGCGTTGATCATGGCCATGGCCTGGAACAGGATTTCGACCAACAGGAGGCTATAGATCGACGAGCGGGAGAATTTCGCCCGCACCGCCGGCTGGCCCTTGCCCGGCGGCAATTGCCGCAGCACGTCGCCATCCTCGGTGACGAGGCCCATGACCGGACCCGACACCGGCGGCTCGGTGGTGACACCGTCGGGGCCGAGGCCATTGAAGCGCCAGCCCTGCACCAGCGGCCTGGTATCCCACAGGTAGCGCTTGGGACTGGACAGGCCCGTCGCCCCCTCGTTGCCGAGGGCGTCCCCGGCGAGGCGCATGGCTTCCGGCCCGACCCGCAAGGGACTGGGCCACCAGAAGGCATTGGCCCGTCCCGACCGGCGCGAGGCCGCTTCCTTGCCGAAACTCGCCCTGGCGAATTCCACCCGGCTCTCGAACGGCTTGCCATAGGCCTGTTCGGGATGGCCGAGGTCGCGCAGCTCGAGGACATAGCTGTCGTTGAGGTCCATGCGGTCGTCGGCATGGGATTCGAGGAGGATGCCGCAGGTCCGCGAATTGCCGATGTCGAGCACGAGATCGACCTCGACCGGCACGCGCCGGCCGGCGTCGGACACGGTGTCGATCAGGCGGATGCGCGGCAGGATTTCCGCCTCGTCGATCACCGCGAGATAGGCGAGATAACGGGCCCAATGTTCGCAGGCATGGGGGAAATCGTCGTCGCGCAAGTTCCGGTTCGGCCGCTGGGCCTGCTTGAACTCCCGGAAACTCTCGTCCAGCCACTGGTCGACCCAGGCTTCTTCCATGAACCAGGCATTCTTCTCCGCCTCGGCGACCAGGGCGAATTCCTGCTGTTCCTCGGCGTCCGAGGGACTGGGCATCACATAGGGCCGGCCGGGCAGCCGCCTGGCCAGCGCCGTGTCGAAGGCGAGGGTGACGCGATGGGTCATGCCGTCGCGATCGCGCACCGGCAATTCGACGACGCGCAGCCGCGCCCAGTTGCTCGGCCCCTGATCGTGCAGATCGGCGCCATCCGGCGACTTGCCGCGCACCTTGCAATAGGGCAGCGGCATCCAGCGACCGAGGAAGGGCTCCAGCCCCTTGCGGCCGTTCAGTTCATAGATCTCGTCGGCAGGCGCCAGCGTGCCGGTGCGGGGATCGGTCAGCCCGCCCCTGGTCTCGTCCATCACGAGGGTGCGCAGCACGACCTGCTGCTGGCCGTCGCCGCCGACGGCACCCGCCGCCACCGGCTCTTCCCAGAAAGCGCGCGAGACCTTGGGCAGGGCATCGATATCGAAGCCGAAATCGAGGAATTGCAGCCCGCTCGACGGCACGAGGCTGACCAGACGGCGGAAACTCGTCAGACGTTTCAGCATGTTCCCAGAACCATCACTTTTCCGCCCCGTCGCAGGCTAACACGTTCCGCCATCACGGCACGGTGAAGACGTGAACGATCTTAGTATCGTTCCGGTTGCGCGCGCGGTCCACCGTGCCCTGGAAAACCTGGTCCGGCTTGCCCTCGCGCCGCAGGGTGATGCGGTAGTGCGAACGGGGCAGACCACGCGACTTGGGCAGCTGGACCTCGATCCGATAGGTCCCCGGCGGCGGATTGCCCACCCAGACAATGTTCTCGACCGGATCGGGAATCACCCGGTCGTCATAACGGTTGTGGTCGATATCCAACTCGCCGCCGCAGGCCCGCAGGTTATCCCAATAGATGCGCCGGCCGTCCGGGCAGATGACATGGACGTCGACATCGTTCCGGTCATCCCAGGCCAGGATCACCTGCATCCTGCCCTCTTGGCCCCCGTCCCGCTCGACCCGGCGGGCATCCTCGTTCACCGGCGGCGGCGGTGGGGGTGGGGGTGGCGGAGGAGGTGGAGGCGGCGGCGGGGGTGGCGGGGGTGGCGGTGGCGGCGGGGGTGGCGGGGGCGGAGGTGGGCGGCGACCTGCTCACGATCGAGGTGGCCACCATGCCGG
>JAOZVS010000027.1 GCA_025869435.1 Zavarzinia sp. | reverse complement strand
GAAGGGGCGGGGACAGCATGGCCGCCCGGTGGTTGGTGTCCGGTCTCGCCACCGGTCCGCCCCCGGGCCTCGGCGGACGCGCGCTCGTCGCTGTTGCCGAGGCTGACCCCGATGGGGGCGGCGGGGCCGGTAATCGGGATGGTCATGAAGGCGGCTTCCGCAGATCGGCCGCCAGCGCTTCGACATCGCCCGCCGCCTCGGCATGGGGGTGCCGGGTGAGGAACGGCGTCTGGTAACGGATCGCGTCCTTCACCTTGTTGTCGCGGCGGATGATGCCGGCCAGCGGCGGGCTGAACTTCAGGAAGCTCTCGCAGGCCCGCCTCAGGGTCGCATAGGTGCGCTCGCCCTCGGCCTTGGAACTCGCCATGTTCACGACGATGCGCAGGTCCGGTCGCGGCATCAGCTTGCCCGCGACCTTGATGAAGGCATAGGCATCGGTCAGCGAGGTCGGCTCGTCGGTGGCGACGACGAGCACGGTGCCGCCAGTCGAGGCGAGGATCAGCTGGGTGGTGTCGATGCCGGCGCCGATGTCGATGATCACATTGTCGTAGCGCGGGCTGAGATCAAGGACGCCCTGGCGCAGCGCCGCGACCTCCTGCCGGGTCAGCGACGACAGGGCACCCGAGCCGGATTTGCCGGCGACGACGTCGAAGCCGGTCGCGGGCACGGCGGTGACCGCGGCGCCGAGGTCGTTGCCGGTGGCGATCACGCCGCCGAGGTCCTGTTCCGGCATCAGGCCCAGCTGGATGTCGATATTGGCGAGGCCCAGGTCGCCATCGAACAGCAGCACCCGGCGCCCGGCCCTGGCCAGGGCGTGGGACAGGGTGATGGACAGCCAGGTCTTGCCGACGCCGCCCTTGCCGGAGGCGATCGCGATGATGCGGCGGCTGTCGGGGCGCCTCCCGAGCACGGCGGCAAGGGGCGGGGTCAGGGCCACGGGGGCTTCGGTGCTCATTGGGCGGCCTCGTCGTGAAGCTCGTCGGCTTCGATGTGGTCGTATTCGTGCATGACAAGTCGGGCAAGTTCGGTCGCGTCGATCGGGCGCAGACCCTGGCCGACGAAGGGGCTGGCGCCGATCTCCGAAATCGCGAGGCCCCCGGCGTCGGCCGCGGCGATCAGGCTGCCGAAGCGGCGGGTGGCGTCCAGCCGGGTCACGATCATGCGCCGCGTGCCCAGGCGGGCGAAGGCGCGGGCGGTATCCATGGCGTCATGGGCGTCGGTGCCGGCGGCCATGACGAGCACGGGTTCGACATCGGCGGCGGCGATGAAGCGCGTGATCTGGGTCATCTCGCCTTCGTCGAAGGGATTGGCGCCGGCGGTATCGATGATGGCGCGGCGGGCGCGGCTGCCGCCGTGTTCGGTCTTGGCCAGTTCGGCCGGATTGGCGGCCAGGCCGAGCGGCTGGTTCATCGCCCGCAGGTAGGATTCGAGCTGGGCCGTGGCGCCGGCCTTCAGGGTATCGGTCGAGACGACGCGCAAGGGGGTGCCATTGGCGGCGGCCCGCGCCGCGATCTTGGCGGCGACCACGGTCTTGCCGGCGCCGGGCGGGCCGACCAGCATGATCGAGCGCTGGGGATGATCGGACAGCGGCTCGAAGCGCAGGGTGGTCGACAGCGCATGGGCGAGGGCTTCGGACGGGATGCCGCCCTCGAAGGCCCCGGCGAGACGCACCAGGCGTTCCACCTGCCGGCGCGGCGTGCGGTGATAGTCGAGCGCCCGGGTGATCTGCCGGGCGAAGGCGTTGCGATGGCGCGTCTCCTCCGGGGCGGAGGCGGCCGGGGCATTGATCTGGGCGAGGCGGCCGGCCAGCAGCGCCTCGATCGGATCGTCGTCCGGCCGGTGCAGCGAGAAAGGATCCGGCCGCCGGTCGATGGCGGCGCGGGGGTCCGGCACCGGCGGTGTCGCGGCCTCGACCGCGGCGACGACCTCGACCGTGCCGCGCGAGGCGCGCCTTGTCGAGACGATGATGGCGTCGGGCCCCAGCGCCTTGCGGATTTCGGCCATGGCCTCGGCCATATTGGCGGCGTGGAAGGTGCGAAGGCGCATGTCCTAGGCCTTCCCTAGATCTGGCCGAGGGTGCGCACGCGCGCCCTGGGGTGGATTTCGTTCTGCGACATGACGACGGTCTGCGGCCGGAAGCGCTCGACGATCGAGCGGACATAGGGCCGGATCCCGGGGCTGGTCAGCAGCACGGGCAATTCGCCGTCGGCGCCCAGCCGGTCGAGCGAGGCTTTCACCGACTGGATGAACTGCTGCAGGCGGCTGGGGGCGAGGGTCAGCTGCTTTTCCTCGCCCGGGCCGACCAGCGCCTCGGCGAAGGCCTGTTCCCAGTCGGCGGACAGGGGCAGCAGCGGGATGTAACCCGCCGGCCCCGTGTTGGCGAAGGAGATCTGGCGGGCCAGGCGGCTGCGCACATGTTCGGTGATGGTCATGACATTCTGGCTGTAGCCGACCGCCTCGCCGATGCCCTCGAGGATGGTCGGCAGGTCGCGGATCGAGATCCGCTCGGACAGGAGCTGCTGCAGCACGCGCTGCACGCCGGCGACGGTGAAGCGGCCGGGGATCAGGTCGGCGACCAGTTTCTGCTGCGGTTTCGGCAATTCGTCCATCAGCTTCTGGGTCTCGGCATAGGACAGAAGCTCGGCCATGTTGTCCTTGATCACCTCGGTCAGATGGGTGGTGATCACGGTCGCGGGGTCGACCACGGTCAGGCCGCGGAACTGCGCTTCCTCGCGTAAGGAGGTGTCGATCCAGGCGGCGGTCAGGCCGAAGGTCGGCTCCACCGTCGGCTCGCCCGGCAGGCTGACCGGCTCGCCCCGGGGGTCCATGACGAGCAGCATGTGCGGGCGGATGTCGCCCCGCCCGGCTTCCATTTCCTTCAGCCGCAGGACATAGGTGTTGGAGGCCAGCTGGACATTGTCGAGGATGCGGACGGCGGGCATGACGAAGCCCATCTCGGCCGCGATCTGGCGGCGCAGGGCCTTGATCTGGTCGGTGATGCGGGTGCCCGGCGCGTCGTTGATCAGCGGGATGAGGCCATAGCCGAGTTCGAGGCGGACGCTGTCGATGGCGAGGGCCGAGGAGATCGGCTCTTCCGCCGGCACGGCGCGCTTCTGTTCGGCGGCGGCGCTGGCCGCGCTGGTCTCGGCATCGCCCGTCTGCTTGCGCTCGATCCGATAGGCGGCATAGCCGGCGCCGGCGGCGATGATCAGGAACGGCAGGGCGGGCATTCCCGGCATCAGGGCGAGCACGAAGGCGAGCGCGGCCGCCATGCCCATGGCCCGGGCCGAGCCGCCGAGCTGGCCGAACAGCGCCTTGTCGGCGGTGCCCCTTGTGCCGCCCTTGGTCACCATCAGGCCGGCGGCGGTCGAGACGATGAGGGCGGGGAACTGCGAGACGAGGCCGTCGCCGACCGTCAGCGTCGAATAGGTGCGCATGGCGTCGCCCGCCGACATGCCTTCCTGCATCGTGCCGATGATGATGCCGCCGATCAGGTTGATCGCGGTGATCAGCAGGCCGGCGACGGCATCGCCGCGGACGAATTTGGCGGCGCCGTCCATGGCGCCGAAGAAGGTCGATTCCTGTTCCAGTTCGGTGCGCCGCTTGCGCGCCTCGTTCTCGTCGATGAGGCCGGACGACAGATCGGCGTCGACCGCCATCTGCTTGCCGGGCATGGCGTCGAGGGTGAAACGCGCCGCGACCTCGGCGATGCGGCCCGAGCCCTTGGTGATGACGACGAAATTCACGATGACGAGGATCGCGAAGACGATCACGCCGATCAGGAAATTGCCGCCCATGATGAGCCCGCCGAAGGCGGCGATGACATCGCCCGCGGCGTGGGTGCCCTCATGGCCGAATTCGAGGATGAGCCGCGTGGAGGCCAGGTTCAGCGCCAGCCGCAGCATGGTGGCGATCAAGAGGACGGTCGGGAAGGCGCTGAAATCCAGCGGCTTCTCGATGAACAGCGAGGTCATCAGGATGAGCACGCTGAGGGTGACGGACAGCGCCAGCGCGATGTCGAGCATCCAGCCCGGCATCGGGAAGATCAGCACCGTCAGGATGACGATGACGCCGACCGCCAGCAGGACGTCGCCACCGCGCAGCGCCGTCCCCAGGCGCCCCAGCAGGGCGCCGGCGTCGAAACCCGAATTGCCGCTATCCGCCATCGCCCCGGTCCGCCTCAGGCCACGCCGGTCCGGGCATCGCCGGGCAGGGGCACGGGCACGCCTTCGTCGGTATATTGCTTCAGCTTGTTGCGCAAGGTGCGGATCGAGATGCCGAGAATATTGGCGGCATGGGTCCGGTTGCCGAGGCAATGGTCGAGCGTGTCGAGAATGAGGTCGCGCTCGACATCGGCGACGGTGCGGCCGACCAGCGGCTTGCCGTTGCCGCCGGCCGCGCCGGCGGCGACGGCGAGCGAGGCGGCGGCGGCGGTCGGCGACGGGCTGTCGACCGGCCGGCTGCCATCGGGCAGGACGATGGCCGAAGGCTCGATCGTGGTGCCGGGCGACAGCAGCACGGCGCGGTGCAGGGTGTTTTCCAGCTCGCGCACATTGCCCCGCCAGCCATAACCGAGCAGCAGCTTGCGCGCGTCCTCGGTCAGGACCTTGGGACCCGTCGCGTTCAGCTCGGCATATTTCCGCGCGAAATGCTCGGCCAGCAGCAGGACGTCGGCCGGGCGCTTGCGCAGGGGCGGGATCTTCAGGTTGACGACATTGAGGCGGAACAGAAGATCCTCGCGGAACGTGCCCTTCCTCACCTCTTCCGCGAGGTCGCGGTTCGAGGTGGCGATGACGCGGATGTCGATCTTCACCGGCTTGGCCCCGCCGACCCGGTCGATTTCCCGCTCCTGGATCGCGCGCAGCAGCTTGGCCTGCAGGCGGACATCCATTTCCGAGATTTCGTCGAGCAGCAGGGTGCCGCCGTTCGCCTCCTCGAATTTGCCGACGCGGCGGGCGACGGCGCCGGTGAAGGCGCCCTTCTCGTGACCGAAGAGTTCGCTTTCCAGCAGGTTCTCGGGGATCGCCGCGCAGTTCACCGAGACGAAGGGGGCATTGGCCCGCCGGCTCTTGCGGTGGACGAAGCGGGCCATCACTTCCTTGCCGGTGCCACTCTCGCCCGTGATCATGATCGAGGCTTCCGAGGGCGCGACCTGTTCCGCGAGGCGGACCACTTCCGCCATGGCGGGATCGCGATAGATCAGGTTGTGGCTTTCCTCGGCGACCGCTTCGAGGACGGCGGCGATCAGATCGGCTTCCGGCGGCAGGGGGACATATTCCTTGGCCCCCGCCCGAATGGCGAGGACGGCCGCGCGCGTGTCGTTGCCGATGCCGCAGGCCACCACCGGGACATGGATATGCTCGGCCGCGAGGGCCTGGATCAGGGTCGCGATATCGAGCCGGACATCGACCATCAGGAGGTCGGCGCCGCGCCCCGAGCGCAGGGCATGGAGCGCGCCCTCGACCGAATCCGCGTGGGCGACTTTCGCCCCGCGCGCCATGGCGATCTTGGAAGCCGCGCCGAATTCACCGGACAGGGAGCCGACGATCATGAGCCGCATGGTTCAATACCCTTTCAGCGCCTGTCGCCCTTGATGATTTCGGTCATGGTGATGCCGAGTCGGTCTTCGACCACCACCACTTCGCCGCGGGCGACGAGGCGATTGTTCACATAGATATCGATGGCTTCGCCGACCTTGCGGTCCAGCTCGATGACCGCGCCCTTGCCGATGCGCAGCAACTGGCTGACCTGCAGCTTGGATTTGCCGAGCACGGCGGAGACGGCGACGGGGATGTCGAACACCGCCTCGAGGTCCTGGGCGGTCCTGATCAGGCCGTCCTCGTCGCTCGTGGCGACCTGGCCGTTCTGCAGCTCTTCCAGATTCATGTCACGGTCTGCGGGCATGGGGCTCTCTCCGGTCAGGCGCTTTGACGGCGCTGCGCGGCAATGAAGTGGTTGACGGCGGATTCGACGGCGCTGGCGAGGGCCCTGGTGTCGCGGGCGATGCCGCCATGGGCCCATTCGATGCGGACATCCCCGGGGACGAGTTCATCGTCCGCGAGGGTGATCATCTTGCCGGGGAAGGCCTGGGCGGCGGCGATCGCTTCAAGGCGCGGGCGGGCCTCGTCGATCATCCCGGGCGCGACGCGCACGATCACCCGCGCCTCGTCCTTCAGATCGGCCAGGCATTCGGCGACCATGGCTTCCATGTCGGCCAGCGGCAGGTCGCGGGTCAGGGCCGGGCACAGGCGGCGGGCGATGGCGAGGCCGAGGGCGGCGGCATCGGCCTGCAGGCTGGCTTCGCCCTGGACCAGCGTATCGGCGATGCCGGCCAGGGCTTCCCCGGCGCGCGCCACCGCATCCGCGAGGGCGGCGGCGATCGCGGTTTCGGCCTCGTGGCGCCCCTCGGCCCGGCCTTCGGCGAAGGCGACGGCACGGGCGGCGGACAGGTCGTCGGCCGAGAAGGACGGCGGCGGCGGCGCCACCACCGCCTTCGGGCGCTGCGCCTGCGCGGGTGCCTGGAAATCATTGTCGAAGGTGAATTTCACCGGGCCGCCGTTCATGTCGCGCGTCCCCCTCAATAGACCAGCTCGTCGTCGCCCTTGGCGTCGGCGAGAACGATCTGGCCCTGGGCGGAGAGGTCCTTGGCGGCCTGCACCATCAGCATCTGCGCCTCGTCGACGTCGCGCAGGCGGACGGGACCCATCTGTTCCATTTCCTCGCGCAGCAGCTTGGCGGCGCGTTCCGACATGTTCGAGAAGAACATGTCGCGCAGCGTGTCGGACGCGCCCTTGAGAGCGAGGGCGAGGCGGCTCTTCTCGATCGCCCGCATCAGCACCTGGACGCCGTTCGGGTCCAGCTTCTGCAGATCCTCGAAGGTGAACATCAGCGCCTTGATGCGGTCGGCGCTCTCGCGGTTGCGCTCCTCGAGAGCGGAAATGAACTTCGCCTCGGTCGAGCGGTCGAGATTGTTGAAGATCTCGGCGATCAGCTCGTGGGCATCGCGCCGCGCCGTCCGGGCGAGGTTGGACATGAATTCGGTGCGCAGCGTCTGCTCGACCTTGTCGAGGACTTCCTTCTGCACCGATTCCATCCGCAGCATCCGGTTGACGACCTCGAGGGCGAAATCCTCGGGCAGATTGGCCAGCACGCGGGCGGCGTGTTCCGGCTTGACCTTCGACAGGACGACGGCGACCGTCTGGGGATATTCGTTCTTAAGATAGGCGGCGAGAACCTGCTCGTTCACATTGCCCAGTTTGTCCCACATGGTGCGGCCGGCGGGGCCGCGGATCTCTTCCATGATCTGGGAGACCCGGTCGGTGGGCAGGGATTTCGACAGCAGGCGTTCCGTCGATTCGAAGGAACCGATCAGGTTGCCCGAGGTCGTCATCTGCGAGGCGAATTCGACGAAGACGCGCTCGACCATCGTGGCGTTGACCCGCCCGAGGGTGGCCATCGCCGCCGAAATTTCCTTGATCTCCTCGTCGTCCATCAGGCGCCACAGCGGTGCCCCGTGATCCTCGCCGAGGGCGAGCATCAGCACGGCGGCCTTCTCCGGGCCGGACAGATTGCGGGTATCGTCTTTCGCCGCCATCTCAGGTCTCCCGGTACATCCAGTTGCGCATGATCGCCAGGGCCTCTTCGGGATGACGCTCGACGATCTCGCCGACCTTCTTAAGGCTCGACGCCTTCACCCGGCCCTCGATATTGGCGATGTCGACCATCTGTTCGAATTCCGAGGGCAGATCGGGGTTGGCCAGCATCGGGCGGCCATCGGGGCCGGGCAGGGCCGCGCTGCCCCCGGGGCCCGCCAGCTGCGCCGCGCCACCACCACCACCACCCGCCATCGCGCCCGCCAGCGCCGGGCCGCCGCCGCCTGGCACCAGCAGGCGGGTGACCAGCGGCCGGATGACGAAGAGCGTGAGCAGCAGGGCGACGAGGCCGAGCACGCCGATTTCGCCGATCTTGAAATAATCGGCCTTGGAGAGGCCAAGGAAGCCGGCGTCGGCCGCGCCGCCCGCCTCGGGCAGGGACTGGTCGGCGAAGGGCAGGTTGACGACGCGCACCTGGTCGCCGCGCTTCGGATCGAAGCCGATCGCCGATTTCACCAGGGTTTCCAACTGGTCCAGATCCTGCTGGCTGCGCGGCTGATAGCTCCGCGTGCCATCGGCCGCGGTCTGATAGGTGCCGTCGACGAGGATGGCGACGGACAGGCGCTTCACCCGGCCGCCTTCCTGCACCACGGTCTGGTCGGTGCGGGAGATTTCGTAATTGACGGTTTCTTCCGAACGGTCGGTGGTGTTCTGGGCACCGCCGCCCTGGTTCTGGTTGCCGGGCAGATTGCTCTGCACGGTGACGGCCTGCGAGCCGCTTTCCTGATTGCGCGAGCGGTCGTTGACGGTCTGGGTCGAACGCACGACCTGGCCATCGGGATTGAAGGTCTGGGTCTGGGTCGTCACCCGGTCGAAATCGAGTTCGGCCGAAACCTCGGCCCGCACCTTGTCGAAACCGACCGACGAGCCGACCAGCTGCTCGAGGGCGCGGCGCACCCCGGCCTCGTATTCCCGGGTCTTGCTGGCCACCGCTTCCGTGGGGCTGCCATCCGCGCCGGTGCCGCCACCGTCGCCCGACGCCAGCAGATTGCCGCGATCGTCGACGATCGAGATCCGGTCGGCCTTCAGGCCGGGCACGGCGGCCGCGGTCAGCTGGCGGATGGCGCGGACCTGCGCCGGATCAAGGCCGCCGCCCTTCAGCTTCAGCACGATCGAGGCGGAAGGGGCCTCGGTCTCGCGGGCGAAAAGCTGGCGCTGGGGCAGCACCAGATGCACGCGGGCGCTGGAAATGCGATCGATCGCGCTGATCGAGCGGGCGATCTCGCCTTCGAGCGCGCGCAGGTGATTGATGTTCTGGACGAAGCTGGTGGTGCCGATCGCCTCGGTGCGGTCGAAGATCTCGTAGCCCATGGAGCCGCCGGTGGGCACGCCGCTTTCCGCCATGGTCATGCGCAGTCGCGGCACCTGATCCTCGGGCACCATGATGCGGGTTCCATCGGCCGAAAGCTGGTACGGCACCTTAAGTTCCTCGAGCTTGGCGACGATGTGGGACGAATCGCCGAGGTCGAGATCGCTGTAGAGCAGGGCATAGGACGGCGCCATCATGCGATTGGCGGCGAAGATCAGGAAAGCGGCCACGACCGCGGTGACGCCGCCCAGCATCAGCAGGCGCCGCAGCCCCAGTCCCCTCAGTCGCATCAGCAATTCGTTCATGTCGCCCCCGGCATCGCGCCATCGACCTAGGCAATAATTTCCCTCTTTCTGTTGAACAGGAGGTTAACGGAGCCCCCGCGAGAAGCGGGGCCCGGAAACGGCAAAGCCCGGCGCGAGGGCCGGGCTTTGCAGCGGGAGACGATTCAGGCGGCGTTCAGGTATCGCGATAAAGCTGGATCCGGGTCGCGCGGAGGCCAGGCAGGCCATGGGCGTCGATCGCCCGCTGCCAGGACAGGAATTCTTCGACCGAAAGGGAGTAGCGGCGGCAGGCATCCTCGAGCGTGATCAGGCCGCCGCGCACGGCGCTGACCACCAGCGCCTTGCGCCGGATCACCCAGCGCTTGGTATTCGCGGGGGGCAGATCCTCCAGCCGGAGGTCGCGCCCCTCGGGTCCCCGCGGACTGTCGGTGATTTCGTCCATGTGATGATGCTCGCTCAAATCCACTCCTGCCCGGCCGGATATGCCGGGACTTCGAAGGAAGAGACTAGACGAGCGGGGTTAACAGCGGCCTAAAAGCCGATTTTCAATCGGACGAGGCGACCTTGGTCACCTCGTCGATGGCGACATTGCCGTTCTTTGTAACGAGTTCGATGGCACTGCCGCCGGAGTCGACGCCGGTGACCAGCGACATGGTGCTGATCGTGGTCTCGGTCGCCTTGCCAGCGCTGTCGAGCGCGGTGATCTTCAGCGTGTAGGAGCCGGCATCGACGACATCGCCATCGGCGTCCTTGCCGTCCCAGGTGTAGGACGTTGTGCCGGCCGCCGCGGTCCCGGTCAGGCTGCGCACGGTCTGGCCCTTGGCGTCGACGATGGTCAGCGTGGTCGAGGCCGAAGCCGTGTCCTTGGCATATTGCCAGGTCACCGGGGTCGTGCCGTCGAAGGCGGCGGTCGGCGTCGGGACCGCGACTTCCTTGCCGATATAGCCGACGGCGCTCGCCGTCGCCTGGCCCTGCAGGGCCGAAAGGACGTTGGACAGCGTCGAGTTGGCGTTGATCGACTGTTCCACCTGGGCGAACTGCACCAGCTGGCTGGTGAATTCGTTGGAATCCATCGGGTTCAGCGGATCCTGATTCTGCAGCTGGGTCGTCAGCAGGGTGAGGAAGGTGCTGAAGTTCTTGGCGAGGCCGGCGGTGGCGGTCGACGTCGTCGTCGAGGAATTGGTCGCCGCCGTGGCGGAGGAGACGGAGGTCATGAGTCCATCCTTCTTTCTTTGATCGTCAAACCTGGATGTCGACGGCCAGGGCGTTGCCGCCCCGCCGTTGACGTGGGCCGGCCGCATTCGCCACCGTTTCGGACGCGCCACTGCCGCTCTGGCCCCTGCCGCGTCCTCTGTTGCCATTGCCGCCGCCGTCGCCCGGGCCGTTGCCGCCGTTCTGGCCGGCATGGCCGTCGCGCAGGGCGAAGCTGACCGTGGTGTTCTGGGTCGCGGCGCCCTGGCTGGTCAGATTGCGGACGAGATCGGCCTTGTCCTGCTGCAGGAGATGCAGGGTCTCGGGCCGGTCGGCATAGACCCGGGCGGTCATCTGCCCGTCCTCGGCGAATTCGAGGCGGACATCGATGCGGCCGAGATCGTCGGGCGTCAGCGAAATCTCGAAGACATGCGTGCCCTCGTCGACCTTCCGCGCGATGGCGACGGACAGGGCTTCCGGGTCGAGGGGCACGGGCGCGGCCCGGGGCGCGGCCACCGGCGCGGGCGCCGTGGCGACGCTGGCGGGCGGCGGCGTGCCTGGCGCCGCCCCGGCGAGGGCCGAGGGGTCGGCACCGGTCTGGGCGGCCGTCTGGGGGGCGGTGCTGGCGGTGTCGCGGGCCGCCCCGGCCGGGCCGGCATCCGGCGCGGCCTTGCCGTCCTCCGCCGTCGGCGATGCCGCCGCGAGGCGCGAGCCGGCCGAATGTCCGGCCGTCTTTTCCGCCGTGGCGGTCGCCGCCGCCGCCGAAATCGGGGGCGGGACCGGCGCGGGGGCCTCGGTCGTCGTCGTGGCGGCGGCGGCATCCTTCCGCGCGGCCGGCGCGGTCAGATCCAGCAGCATCCCGGTGAGGATCGCGCTCGGATCGGTCAGCGCGGCATCGCCGGCCAGTTTGTCGGCGACCTCCTGGTCGGCGCCGTCTCCGATTGCCCGCTCGGCCCGGTCGCCCTTGTCCCCGGTGGTGTCGTCCGCTGTCGTGCCGGTAGCCGCCGCGCCAGTGGCCACCGTGTTGGTGGCCGCGTCGGTCGCGCTGGCGGCGGTGTCTTCGGTGCCGGCCCGTGGGGCCGGGTCCTTGCCTTCGCGGACCGCCGATTTTTCGGCCGGGTCCGACGTGTTCGGCGCGGCCTGCTGGTCGAGCAGGGCCGCGAAGCCGTCGTCGGCGCCCGAACTGGCGGCGGGGGCGCTGGTCCGGGGCGGCGGGGACAGGGCGGCTGACAGGCTGGCGGTTTCCATGACGGCTTCCGGTGAAGATCTCGCCCTGCCCTTGCAGGGAGCGGGCCAGCCGGAACAGGCCCGGAAACCGGGGCTTTCACGGCAGGGGGCGCGGCGGCGGCCGTTGCAACCCGGCAATTCCTTCCCGTCGCTTGTCCCTTTCTGCCGGGCCGACTATGGTCCCCGTCATGATCGAAACCCTCGATATCGACCGGCTGCTGCGCCCCTCCCCCGATGACGACCTGTCGCCGGGCGCGCGGATCGTCGTCGCCATGTCGGGCGGCGTCGACAGTTCGGTGACGGCGGCCCTGATGAAGGCGCGCGGTTATGATGTCGTCGGCATCACGCTGCAGCTTTATGACCAGGGCGCGGCGGCCGGACGCAAGGGCGCCTGCTGCGCCGGGCTCGACATCCGCGATGCCCGCCGCGTGGCCGAAGCGATCGGCATTCCCCATTTCGTGCTCGATTACGAACAGGCCTTCCGGGCCAATGTGATCGAGCCTTTCGTCGATGCTTATCTGGCCGGGGAAACCCCGGTGCCTTGCGTCCGCTGCAACCAGACGGTCAAGTTCCGCGACCTGCTGGGCGCCGCCCGCGACCTTGGCGCCGAGGCGATGGCGACCGGCCACTACGTCCGCCGGGTGAAGGGGCCGGAAGGCGCCGAGCTGCACCGTGGCCGCGATCCCAATCGGGACCAGAGCTATTTCCTCTTCGCGACGACGAAGCCGGAACTCGATTTCCTGCGCTTTCCCCTGGGCGACATGGAAAAGCCCCTGGTGCGGGCGCTGGCCGGCCATTTCGGCCTGTCGGTCGCGGAAAAGCCCGACAGTCAGGACATCTGCTTCGTGCCGTCGGGCAAATATGCCGCCGTCGTCGAGAAGCTGCGCCCGGGCGCGGCGGACCCCGGCGACATCGTCGACATGGAGGGCCGGGTGCTGGGCCGCCATCAGGGCGTGATTTCCTATACCGTCGGTCAGCGCAAGGGCCTCGGCATCGGCGGCGGCGCGATGCCCGAGAATGCCCCGCTCTATGTCGTCCGGCTGGAGCCCGAGACCCGGCGCGTCATCGTCGGCCCGCGCGAGGCGCTGGCCCGGCGCGAGATCGGCGTCGGCGAGCTCAACTGGATCGGCCCCGGCGCGGGCGCGCGGGCGATTCCGGCGCTGGCCCGCATCCGTTCGGCCCGGGCGCCGGTGCCGGCGGCCCTGCGTCTCGACGAGGGCGCGGCCACGGTGATCCTCGACGAGCCGGAATATGGCGTCGCCCCCGGGCAGGCCTGTGTGCTCTATGATGCCGAGGCGCCCGACCGGGTGCTGGGCGGCGGCTGGATCCGGCGCGCGCGGGCTTGACAGGCCGGCGCCGCTCGCCTATACGGGCGACCTCCCGGCGCGAAGCCGGCGCCTCGACGGGGCGGAGTAGCTCAGTTGGTTAGAGCAGCGGAATCATAATCCGCGTGTCGGCGGTTCAAATCCGTCCTCCGCTACCATCATTCTTCGGTCTGGCCTAGGCCACCGACACCTTCACGAACATCACCGGAAATCCGAAGCCTTCGGCTCGGCGCTGTCGCGCCGTCGTCGTTCTCTCTCTCTCTCTCTCTCTCTCTCTCTCGCGCGCGCGCGCAACCTCGGCCCCGCCGACGCGGGCGGCCCGTCTTGGCACGCCGGGCTGAACGCCCAAAATGGGCATCTCCATCCCATCTGGTGGTAAATATCGAGTATTGATCCAGTATGTTTCGGGGGTGGCCGCCCAAACTGGGTAACTAGAACCATTCCTATAAGTTGAAATATCTGATTTATGACTCTCTTGATCTATTTTTTCTGGAAAATTCATGGCGCATTCGAGGTTAAGTCTCGATTTTCCGGGCATCGCCGCACGGGAATCTTGTATTGATCGCCAATTCGGATGAAAATCCTCATCTGAAAAATTCTAATCTTTGTTAAAAGCTGATCAGTGTCCTGCGCAAGGCGTGACCACGCGGAGAGGCGCCGATCTGGGCGGCCCCCCGCGGCAACATTTCTGGGGGCTGATCATGGCAACTCTCACTTCTTCTCTGCAGCTCGACCTGACCAACTTCCAGGACTGGACGAGCTCTCAAGCATTCTCTCCCTTCATTGCGGGCGGCTTCGCCGTGTACACGGACAGCGCCGCCATGCCGAGGTCGTTCAACATCGCCGGTCCGGCGCTGATCTCCTTGTTGTCGGGGCCGACTGGCACCGTCACGGAGATCCACGGCTATCCCGGCGACCCCGTTACCATGGCCGCTCCCGGCTCACGGGACTTCTCGTTGACGGGGGTGTCGGTCGACGCTGCTGTCGCGGCCGCCTTCGTCACCTCGAAGTCGCAGTCGACCTCGCTCGACTTCTTCAGCAGCGTGCTGTCCGGCAATGACTCCATCACGGGCTCGTCGTTCGACGACAAGCTCTTCGGCGGCGCCGGCGTCGATTCGATCTCTGGCGGGATGGGTAACGATACCGTCACCTATTTCAACTCGCTCTCCGGCGTCGTCGCTAGTCTGGCGAACGGGGGCGGCGCACGCGGCGACGCCCAGGGCGACACCTTCCTGCTGGTCGAGAACCTGACGGGCTCGGCCTTCGCGGACACGCTGGTCGGCGACAATGGCGAGAACGTGCTGAACGGTGGCACCGGCAACGACATTCTCATCGGCGGCCTCGGCGCCGACACGCTGATCGGCGGCGACGGCACCGACACGGCCAGCTACGCGACGGCGGGCAACAGCGTGGTGGTCTATCTCGCCAGCAGCATCGATAACAGCGGCCTGGCCGCGGGCGACGTGCTGACCGGCATCGAGAATCTCACGGGTTCGAACTACGCGGATCTTCTCTATGGCGATACCGGCGACAATCGCCTCCAGGGCCTCAAGGAGGAGGATGTCCTCTATGGCGAAGGCGGTAAAGACACGCTGATCGGTGACGAGGGGAACGATTTTCTTCAAGGCGGGGACGGTGACGACGCCCTGCAGGGCGGCGCTGACGACGATACGCTGTTCGGTGGCGCGGGCAACGACCGCCTGCTCGGTGGTACCGGGCAGGACGTCATGACGGGCGGTGACGGCGACGACAGTTACGAAGTCGACTATTTCCGCGACTCCATCGTCGAAAGCGCCGGTGGCGGAACGGATCGGGTTACCTCGACCCTGGAGTATTACGGTCTGGCGCAGGAAGTCGAGGTGCTGATCCTCGGCGATGGCGCGGTCTACGGCCAGGGCAACGCCCTGGACAACACGGTGAAGGGCAATGCGGCCGCCAACACGCTCGGCGGCGGCGCGGGCGCCGACACGCTGCAGGGGCTCGGCGGCAACGACAGGCTTTCGGGCGGCGACGGCAACGACCGTCTCTATGGCGGCGCCGGCAACGACATGTTCTCGTTCGAGAACACGAGCGGCGGCGTCGACCGCATCATGGACTGGGAGAGCGGCGACCAGATACAGATCGCCTTCGAGACCTTCGGCATCGATGTCTCCGGCGGTCTCACGATCGTCAACGGGACCAGCGCCTCGAGCCTGACCACCGACGGCGTGTTCTACAACACGGTGTCCGGCCGGCTTTACACCTTCGACGCCGACAGCGACATGCTGACCAACATCGCGCTGTTCCAGGACAAGCCGGCCGGCCTTGGCATCGGCGACTTCGCCATGCCGTTGCTGGACTGAAATACGGGGCTTGCGGGCAAGACCGGGCGGGCGGGGCAAAGCCCCGCCCGTTCCTTTTCAGGGAAGCCGCGCGAGGGGATGGGGTGGCATCGTCGAAGCACGAAAATGTCGGGCACCAATTCCCCTTATTGGTGTATTGAAAGGTCGTTCACACCTTCTTAACCGCCCATCCCGTAATGAAATCGGGCGGATCTGGTCCTCCCGGGACCTGACAAGACCGGATGCCGCCAGACATAATTTTTTTGGGGCATATCATGGCGACGTTTACGTCCTCGGTGCAGGTCGACCTGATCAATTTCCAGAATCTGACCAGCGGCACGAGCTACTTCCCGATGATCGGGGCTGGGGTGGCGACCTATTTCAGCCCCCTGACCAACACATCGTTCAATGCGGCGGGTGCCACGCTCATCAGCCTGTTGGGGGGCGCGACCGGCACCGCGACCGAGATTTACGGCTACACCGGCGCGCCGGTCCCGGTGACAACGGAGCCGGTGGGCACCACGATCAAGTTCACCGGCATCACGGCCGACGCTTCAGACGTGAACGGTTTCCTGACCTCGGTTTCGCAGCTGACGTCGCTCGCGTTTCTGTCGACGGTGCTGGCGGGCGACGATTCGATCACGGGCTCGTCCTTCGACGACACGCTGTTCGGCGGTCTCGGCGCCGATACGATCGACGGCGGCATCGGCACCGACACCGTTTCCTACTTCAATTCCATGGAAGGCGTTGTCGTCAGCCTGGCCAGCGGCCTCGGCTCGCGCGGCGAGGCCCAGGGCGACACGCTCACCGGCATCGAGAACCTTGAGGGTTCGTCCTTCGGCGATACGCTGGTCGGCGACGGCTTCGCCAATACGCTGAACGGCGGCGGCGGTAACGACGTGCTGATCGGCGGCGGCGGCGGGGACGTGCTGAAGGGCGACCTCGGCATCGATACGGCCAGCTACAGCACGTCGGCCTCCTCCGTCTTTGTCGATCTCAACTTGGGCCTGGGGTTGACCAACGACGCCGTAGGCGACAGCTACTTCAGCATCGAGAACGTCATCGGGACGAATTCCGCCGACATCATCTCCGGCGACAGCGGCGCCAATCGCCTCCAGGGACTCGATGGCGACGATTCGCTCGATGGCGGTGGCGGCAACGACACGCTCATCGGCGAGGCCGGCTCCGATACGCTCACCGGCGGTGAAGGTGACGACGTGCTTCAGGGCGGTGCCGACAGCGACTTCCTCTATGGTAATGTCGGCGCCGATCGCCTGGTCGGCGGCGCCGGGGTCGACCAGATGGAAGGCGGCGACGGCAACGATTCCTACGAAGTCGACAATGAGGATGACCTCATCGTCGAGGTGGCCGGCGAAGGCTCGGATCGCGTGGTCTCGACGGCGGGCCTCTATACCCTCGGCGAGAACATCGAAGTGCTGATTCTCGGCGATGGCGCCGTGCTCGGCACCGGCAACAGCGGCAACAACACGATCCGCGGCAATGCGGACAGCAATGCACTGTCGGGCGCGGCCGGGAATGACACGCTTCAGGGCATGGCGGGCGACGACAACCTGATCGGTGGTGCCGGCGCCGATCGCCTCTATGGCGGCGCGGGCGCCGATCTCTTCACCTTCAACGGGCCGAGCGACGGCGTCGATCGTATCTGCGACTGGGAAGACGGCGACCGTTTCGAAATCGACGTGAACGCTTTCGGTCTGTCGGTCGCCAGCGGCCTCAATGTCGTCAATGGCACCAGCGCCAGCGTCCTGACGGAAGATTCGGTCTTCTACAACACCGCGACCGGCCGGCTTTATGCCTATGACGCCGACACCGACAGCCTGACCCAGTTCGTCGCGTTCACGGCATCGAAGCCGCTCAGCCTCGACAGCACCGATTTCGCGCTGATCTCATGAGCTGACGGCGCCGGGCATCGCCTCGAACTGAGAACGGGCGGGGCCAGACCCCGCCCGTTCTCACGCGATATAGATCGCGGCGGCGAAGCCCAGCACG
>JAOZVS010000026.1 GCA_025869435.1 Zavarzinia sp. | reverse complement strand
GGCGACCCGGCTGCGGTCCGCCACCTTGCGTTTTCGCGATCTGACACGCCTGGTCGGCGAGGCGGATTCGGCGGCGATCGACGCGCGCGAGGGGCCGGGCCCGCTGCTGCGCGCCGGGGCCGAATTCGGCGAACTGGCCCGCGCCGCGACCGAGCCGGCGGCCCATGGCTGGCGCAGCGTGCCCCTGCCCTTCTTCGACGGGCGGGACATCATTCCCATCGTCATTTTCGTGCATCGTCACGAAAGCGCGCCGGAAGGCGCCGGGGACGAGAGCCACCAGGACGGGAAGCCGGCCCGGGGCGGCACCCGTTTCATCGTCGACCTGTCGCCGAGCGAATTCGGTCCGCTGCAGATCGACGGTTTCGCGCAAGGGGGGCGGGTCGACACGGTGTTGCGCAGCCGGCGGGGAATGCCGGCCGACCTGCGCGACGGACTGGTGGCCCGCTACGCCGCCCTGCTGGCCGAGTCCGGCCTTGCCGGCACCCTTGCCTTCCAGATTCAGGACGGGCCGCTGGCCGGCCCGCATCTTGGCCCCGCCACCGGGCCGAAGCGCGGCGGCGGCATCTCGATCACCGCCTGAACAGGCTCGGGTCGATCACCGCCTGAACAGGCTCGGGTCGATCACCGCCTGAACAGGCTCGGGTCGATCACCGCCCGAGCAGCCTCAGGGCCGGCGGCGCCGGTGCTGCACGATCGCGACCTCGTCGAGTTCCGCCTGTTCGGCGTGCGCCGCGGCGGCCTTGCGCTGGCGCAGCTTCATTTCGACCGCGATTTCGTAACGCTTCACATCCTGGAAGGCGCTCGATACCGCATTGGCCGCGGCCTCGATCTTGGGGGCCAGTTCGTCGATCGTCTGCTGCATGATGCTCCGGCGCTGGCGCGCGCCCGAGAGATAGGCGGTGAACTGGCGCAGGGCTTCAGTCGAGACATGGGTCGCCGCCCGTTCGCGCTCGATCTCGGCATCCAGCATCAGGATCTTGTGATCGAGTTCCGATCGCAGCTGTTCGAGTTCGGCCAGCATTCGCCGTTTTTCGTCCAGTATCCGCTGATGCAGGCGGATCAGGGTGGGGAGCCCCCGCTTGCTTGCCATCCGCCTACTCCTCGCTCATCACGGGCGCCAGGATGCCGGCCAGCCGGCCATAGCCATCATCGAGTGTCGATTTCTCCGTCTTGCCCTGACCGAGAAACGCCTCGAGCGGCGGCTGAAGTTCGATCGCCGTATCGACCTCGGCGTTGGAGCCCCGGCGATAGGCGCCGAGGCGGATCATTTCCGACATGTCGTCATAGGCCGACATGTAACGCCGCGCGGTCTTGACCAGGCGGTTTTCCTCGGGCGTGTTGCAGCCCGGCATGGTGCGCGAGACCGAACGCAGGATGTTGATGGCGGGAAACCGCCCCCGCTCCGCGATCGCCCGCTCCAGCACGATGTGACCATCGAGAATGCCGCGTACCGCGTCGGCGATCGGCTCGTTGTGATCGTCCCCCTCGACAAGGACCGTGAACAGGCCGGTGATCGTGCCCTGGCCGGTGCCCGGCCCCGCCCGCTCCAGCAGTTTCGGCAATTCGGCGAAGACCGTCGGCGTGTAACCCTTGCTGGTCGGCGGCTCGCCGCCCGACAGGCCGATCTCGCGCTGGGCCATGGCGAAGCGGGTGACCGAATCCATCAGGCACAGGACGTCCTTGCCCTGATCGCGGAAATATTCGGCGACGGTCAGGGTCATATGGGCTGCCTGGCGGCGCATCAGGGCGCTTTCGTCCGAGGTCGCGACGACGACGACGGACCGGGCGAGACCTTCCGGCCCGAGATCATCCTCGATGAATTCCCGCGCCTCGCGCCCGCGTTCCCCAACAAGGCCGATGACGATGACATCGGCGCTGGAATAGCGCGCCAGCATGGACAGAAGCGATGACTTGCCGACACCGGAGCCGGCGAAAATGCCCATGCGCTGGCCCCGGCAACAGGTCAGGAACGTGTTCATGGCGCGCACGCCGAGATCGATCTTGGAGCCGACCCGTTTCCGCTGGTGCGCCGGCGGCGGCTGGCGACGCAAGGGGTAGGCATGGGCGCCGCGCGGCAGATCGCCTTCGCCATCGACCGGCCGGCCGAGGCTGTCGATGACCCGGCCCAGCCACTGGTCGGAGGGATAGACCGCGGCCACGCCATCCTCGATGATCACCCGCGCCCCCATGCCGACATTGTCGATCGGGCCATAGGGCATGGCGAGCGCGCGGGTTTCGGAGAAGCCGACGACCTCGGCCAGGGTTTCGCTGCCGTCGCGCCCGACAAGGCGCATCCGCGAACCGACGCCGACCATGCCCTTCACCCCGGCGACCTCGACCACCAGACCCTGGACCGCGACCACGCGCGCGAAGCGGGTCAGCGCGGCCATGCCGTCTATCTCGGCGATCAGGGCTTGCAAGGGCTCGGCCTCCGTTCCGGGTGTTGGGAGAGGAGGCCATGATGCGCCCGGACGATTAACCGATGGTAAAGCCTGGCGCCGGTCATGTTGCGCTGCAGCTACCATTTGTTAATCATGCGGCCGTTAACGTGGTTGCATCGAATGCGCGCGGGGCGCAGATTAACCTTTGTAAACAAGACGACCGCAACGCGGTAAAGGCGGGGGGTGCCGATGCGCGTTCTATTGATCGAAGACGATCCGCAGATTTCCAAGAGCATCGAGTTGATTCTCGGCGCGGAGGGGCTGAACGTCTATACGACCGACCTGGGCGAGGAAGGTCTCGACCTCGGCAAGCTCTATGACTACGACATCATTCTTCTCGACCTGAACCTGCCCGACATGAGCGGCTTCGATGTCCTGAAGAAGTTGCGCGCCTCGCGCGTGACGACGCCGATCCTGATCCTGACCGGCATCGGCGGGCTCGATTCCAAGGTCAAGGGCCTCGGCTTCGGCGCCGACGACTATGTGACCAAGCCCTTCCACCGGGAAGAACTGGTCGCCCGCATCCATGCGATCGTGCGCCGCTCCAAGGGTCATTCCCAGTCGCAGATCACCACGGGCCGCATGACCGTCAACCTCGACGCCAAGACCGTCGAGGTCGATGCCAAGCCGGTGCATCTGACCGGCAAGGAATACAGCATGCTGGAGCTTCTCTCCTTGCGGAAGGGCACGACCCTGACCAAGGAAATGTTCCTGAACCATCTTTACGGCGGCATGGACGAGCCCGAGCTGAAGATCATCGATGTCTTCATCTGCAAGCTGCGCAAGAAGCTGACCCAGGCGACCGGCGGCGAGAATTACATCGAGACCGTCTGGGGCCGGGGCTATGTCCTGCGCGAGACGGTCGTCGCGGACACGGGCAAATCCGCCACCGCCTGATCGAGAAACGCCGCCCGGTCAGCGCCGGGCGGCACGCTTCAGGTGATCGAGGATCAGGGCGTTCACCTCGGCCGGCTTTTCCCGGTGCAGGAAATGGCCGGTATCCTCGATGATCTCCAGCGCGACACCGCCGGGATAATCTTCCGGGCGGATCGCGCGGCGGAAGGCATCAACCGCGAAACAGCCGTCGCGCGCGCCCGCCAGCACCAGGCTGGGCAGCTTGATGCGGCGCGACGCCCGCCGCACGCCTTCCTTGAAACGCCCGGTGAAGGGCGAGGCCAGCGCCCGGTAATAGGCGAGCGCGGCCTGTTTCACGCCCGGCGCCGACAGGGTCGCCTTCACGCCGTCGAGAACGCCGTCCGCCGGCGTCCAGCCGGGCGACCAGCGCCGCCACAGGACATCGACGAGACGCCAGTCGCGCTTTTCCAGCAGCCAGTCGGCGATGCCGCGCGCCTGGAACAGGCCGATGTACCAGAAGGGCAGCATCAGCCAGGGCGCCGAGGCCGCCGTCGCGATCAGCCGGCCCGTGGGTGGGATCGCGATCGCGGTCCAGCTGGCCAGCCGCTCCCCCCGGTCGGCGGCCACGACATGGCCGATGACCGCGCCCCAGTCGTGCCCGATCAGATGGATGGGGCCCGGCCCCAGGCTATCGATCAAGGCCCCTAGATGATCGGCGAGGGCGGCGATCGTGTAATCGCCATCGGCCGGCTGGGACGACGGCTCGTAACCCGGCATCAGCGGGGCGAGCACGCGAAACCCGGCATTGGCGAGCACCGGCGCCAGTTCGTCGAAGGAATGATTGTTGTCGGGAAAACCGTGCAGGCAGAGCGCGATCGGCGCATCCGCCGGATCGCCCGGCGGCAGGGTCTCGAAGGTGGTCAGCCGCAGGGCGCCCGCGCTCAGGGTGATGACCCGCGTCTCCACCGCTACGAACTCCATGGCCTCATCTCTCCCTTGCCCGAATGGGCGGGAGTTTGTCCCGGGGGCGAGCTTGTCGCAACCCCGGCAAACGGGTGGGGTCAGGGCCGCGTCGTCGGCGCGACCTCGTAGAGGCCCCGGCGATCCTTCACCGGCCGGAAGCGGTTGGTCAGCCCCAGCACGGTTTCCGCCGCGCCGAGGAACAGCATCCCGTCCTCGGGCATCGTGTCGGCCAGGCGATCCAGCACATTGGCCTTGGTCGGCTGGTCGAAATAGATCAGCACATTGCGGCAATAGACGACATCGCAGCGCCCAAGACTGTTGAAGCTGTCGAGGAGGTTATATTCGCGGAACTGCACCATCGAGCGGATCTCGGGCGCGATGCGCCACTGGTCGCCTTCCTTCTTGAAGTATTTGACCAGAAGCTGGATCGGCAGGCCGCGCTGGACCTCGAACTGGGTATAGAGGCCGGCGCGCGCGCGCAGCAGCACTTCCGACGAAATATCCGTGCCCACGATCTCGACCCGCCAGCCGGCCAGCTGCGCCTTGTGCTCGGACAGGAGCATGGCCAGGGAATAGGGCTCCTGCCCGGTCGAGGCGGCGGCCGACCAGATGCGGATGCGCTTGCTGTCCGCGCGGGACTCGAGCAGGCGCGGCAGGACATGGGCCTTGAAGGTGTCGAACGGCGTGTTGTCGCGGAAGAAGAAGGATTCATTGGTGGTCATCGCCTCGACCACTTCGCGGATCAGCAGCTCGTCCTTGCGCCGCAGGGCGCCGACCAGACCGTCGAGCGTGGCGAGGCCCCGCTTCCGCGCGATGGGCAGCAGGCGCGATTCCACCAGATAGCCCTTGTCCCCGGTCAGGATCAGGCCGGAGCGGGTCTTCAGCATGTCGGCGAGATACTGGAAATCGAGCGGATTCATCAGCGCACCCCCGCCAGGGCCGGACCCCGGAGCATTCGCTCGGCCGCGGTGCCGATTTCCCCCAGGGGCAGCACGGCAGAACACAGTCCCGCGCCGGTCACGGCGCCCGGCATTCCCCAGACGACGCTGCTGGCCTCGTCCTGCGCGATCACGGTGCCGCCGGCGTCGACGATGACCCGGCAACCGTTCAGCCCGTCCTGCCCCATGCCGGTCAGGATGACGACGAGGCTGGCGGCGCCATAGACCGTGGCGACGGAGCGCAGCATGGGATCGACCGAGGGCCGACAGAAATTCTCGGGCGGGGCGTTGCTGAGACGCAGGACGCGGCTGGTCCCCTGACGCTCCACGATCATGTGGAAACCGCCGGGGGCGACATAGATGCGGCGGCCTTCGAGCGTTTCGCCGTCACGCGCCTCGGCCGCCGCGACCCCGGTCGCCTTGGCCAGATGTTCGGCCATGATGGCGGTGAAGGTCGCCGGCATGTGCTGGGTGATGAGGATCGGCACGTCGAGGCGGGAGGCCAGCGGCCCGAGCAGGGTCGACAACGCCTGCGGCCCCCCGGTGGAGGAGCCGATGGCCAGAACCTGCGGCCGGACAAGCCCGGCGGCCCGCAGCGAGATCGGCGGGGGAACGCGCGCGGGCCGGGCTTCGGCGATGGCGACGGGGACCGCTTCCGGCCTTGTCCGCAGCCGCTGGCGCCGGACCGAAGCGCCGAGCGCCCGCACCTTTTCCACCAGCTCGCGCCGGAAGATGTCGACCGTGCCGGCCTCGCGGGTCGAACTGGGCTTGGTCAGATAGTCGGCGGCACCGAGGGTCAGGGCCTTCATGCTGATTTCGGCGCCCGACCGGGTCAGGGTCGACGACATCAGGACCTTGGCGTTGCCGGCAAGACGCAGGATTTCCGGCAGGGCGGTCAGGCCGTCCATCTCGGGCATCTCGACATCGAGAATGATCACGTCGGGCGCGGCCCGGGCCACCAGGCGGATCGCCATCGCGCCATTGGGCGCGGTCGACACGATTTCGATATCGGCCTCGGCGCCCAGCCAGCGCGCCACCATCCCGCGGATGACCGCCGAATCGTCGACGATCATGACTCGCAGGGGTGATGTATCCCCTGCCTTTCCCTCCGGTATCGTGCCCGCAGCGGCCATGTCAGAGCGCACCGACCGAGGACAGCTTGGCTTCCAGAATCTCCCGGTCGAACGGCTTCATGATGTATTCGCTGGCCCCCGCCTCGAGCGCGGCCTGAATGTGATCGATGTCGTTTTCCGTCGTGCAGAAGACGACGATCGGAGCATCGCCGCCCGGCAGCGCGCGCAGCGCCTTCAGGAATTCGAGGCCGTTCATGACCGGCATGTTCCAGTCCAGCAGGATGAAGAAGGGCAAGCCCGCCCCGCAGTGTTCCAAAGCCTGCTGACCGTCCCCCGCCTCATCGACCTGGAAGCCGATTTCTTCGAGCATACGGCGCGCCACCTTGCGGATCACGCGGGAATCATCGACGACGAGGCAGGTCTTCATGACCGGTATCCCGTAAAAGCAGAGACGTCATTCACGCCGCGCGGCGGCTCTCGAGCGTGAGGCGCAGCGATTGCAGCAGCCCTTCCTTATCACCCTTCGCGACATAATCGGCAAAGCCGACGGCGCGACCGCGCTCGAAATCGGCGGGCGCCGTGCGCGACGACAGGGCGATGATCGGCGTTGTCCGCCAGCGGCCCTCGTGCCGGACATGTTCGGCGAACGCGAAACCGTCCATCCCGGGCATTTCGATATCCGACAGGATCAGGTCGAAATCGGTCCCCTGTTCGCGCAGCTTGAGGGCGCCGGCCGCGTCCTCGGCCATGGTCACCCGATAGCCGGCGACCGAGAGCACGGGCATGATCATGTTGCGAAAGAAGGGACTGTCGTCGACCAGCAGGATCGACCAGTTACGATTGGTCGTCACCACTTCGGCGGCGGAACGGCGGAACCAGTCGTCATAGGCCTGGGTCAGGTAATGAGCGACATCGACGACCCCCGTCGCCTGGCCGGCGACGACGGCGGTGCCGATCAGGCCCGGGCGTTCGGCCTTCAACTCGACGTCGAGATGATCCTCGACGATGTCGATGATCTCGTCGACCGCGAGGCCCATGGCCCGTTCGCCATCGGCGAAGACGATGACCGGCTGCCCGCCCGAAGCCTTCAGCCGATGCTCTGCATCGGCGCAGACGATGGGCATCAGGCGGCCGCGATACTGGACCACCGGCCTTCCATTGGATTTTTCGATCCGCTCGACCTCGATTTCCTCGAGCCGGGCGACCAGCGACAGCGGCACCGCCTTCAACTCGTTGCCGCCCGCCCGGAAGATGAGCAGCGACGAGGCGTCGTCATGCTGGGTGGCGGCCACGGCATCGGCCTGACCGTCGTGATTCTCGCGCAGGGCTTCGCCCGTCTGCAGGGCAAGGCCATTGGGATCGAGGATCATGATCACGCTGCCGTCGCCAAGGATGGTGTTGCCCGAGAACAGGGCATTGTCGCGCAGGATGGTGGCGACCGGCTTGACCACGATTTCCTCGGTATCGAACACCCGGTCGACGACGATGCCGAAGGTCTGGCTGCCGACCTGGGCGACGATGATGAAGGCTTCGTCGCGGCGCTTCGTTCCCGCCGGCACCAGTTTCAGGGTCTCGTCGAGGAAGATCAGCGGCAGCAGGCGGTTGCGCAGGCGGACGACCGGCGTGCGGTTGATTTCCTCGATCCGGTGTTCGGAATCCGGCGTCGCCCGGACCAGTTCGACGACACCGATCTGCGGCACGGCGAAACGCTCGCCCGCGCATTCGACGATCAGCGCCGAGACGATGGCGAGGGTCAGCGGAATCTTGATCTGGACGGTGGTGCCCTTGCCCAGATTGGTCTTCAGATCGATCGTGCCGCCGATCTTCTCGATATTGGTGCGGACCACGTCCATGCCGACGCCGCGACCCGAAACGCTGGTCACCTTGTCCGCCGTCGACAGGCCGGGATGGAAGATGTAGCGCGCGACCTGGGCTTCGGACATCGCTTCGAGATCGGCTTCGGACGCAAGGCCACTGGCCGCGACCTTCTGCCGGATCCGCGCGAGGTTCAGGCCCCGGCCGTCGTCGGCGATCTGGATGATGATGTGACCGCCTTCGTGATAGGCGTTCAGGGTAATGCGGCCGGACTCGGGCTTGCCGGCGGCGCGGCGCTCGGCCGGGGTCTCGAGGCCATGGTCGGCGGAGTTCCGCACCATGTGGGTGAGCGGATCCTTGATCAGCTCCAGTACCTGGCGATCGAGTTCGGTTTCGGCGCCGACCATCTGCAGGTCGATCTTCTTCTTCAGCTCGTGCGACAGGTCGCGCACGATGCGCGGCAGCTTGGACCAGGCATTGCCGATCGGCTGCATCCGGGTCTTCATCACGCCTTCCTGCAGCTCGGACGTGCAGAGCGACAGGCGCTGAAGTGGGCCGGCGAATTCGGTATCGCCCATGCGGCGAACCATCTGCAGCAGCTGATTGCGGGTCAGCACCAGCTCCGAGACCATGGTCATCAGGTTTTCGAGCAGATCGACCGAAACGCGCAGGGTCTGGTTGCCCAGCGGGGCTTCGCCGCGCCCCTCGTTCGGGTCGGCGGCTTCCGCCGGACGGGCCGGCGGGGCAGGCGGCGGATCGCGGTGAACGACGGCGGTCTCGGCCGCCTCCGCTTCCGAGAGGAGCGGGGCCGCGCCGGCGGCGATCGCGTCGGGCCCGGGCGCCATCTGGAAGGCGGCCTCGAGCTCGTCCAGCGACACTTCGCCCGGCTTCAGGGCACGCGGGGGCATCGTTGGGACGACCAGCGCCGGGGCCGGAGCGGATACCGGGGCCGGCGTATGGCGCCCTTCGGCGAGATCGTCGAGCCGGGAAATGATCGCGGCATCATTGCCCGGCGGTTCCTGCTCGGTTTCGCCCAACACCTTGAGAATGGCCTTGATCGCGTCGATGGCTTCGAGGATCAGGCTGACCGCGTCCTCGGTCACCTCCATCTCGCCGGCGCGGAACTTGCCCAGCACGTTTTCACCGGCATGGGCGACCGCTTCCAGCCGGGGCAGGCCGAGAAAGCCGCAGGTTCCCTTGATGGTGTGGACGAGACGGAAGATGTTGGACAGGACCTCGCGGTTGTTCGGATCCTGTTCAAGTTTGACGATCTCGACGTCGACGACGTCGAGGTTCTCCGCCGTCTCGGTGAGGAATTCTTGGAGCAGGTCGTCCACGGGCACCCCCGAAGTCAGGCGCCGACAGGCTCGCAGCCGCCGTTGCGCGAAAACATCTCGTTCGATGGGGCCAATGCTGCCGCCGGGGGAGTAAAGATTCGATGAACGCCGCCGGCAATTCCGGCCACCGCCCGTTCAGTCGAGGCGGAACTCCACCGTCGCCTCGCCGGTCGCGCAGGTCAGGCGGCGGCCGCCCTGCGCCGCGATGCCAAGGACATAGGCGATGGGCGCGGTGCGCGGCTCGATGTCCGCCTCGTCCCCGGCCAGGACCGCGGCATGGCTGGCCGGCAAGGTGCAGCGATCACCGGCGACCCGCACCAGGATGCCGCCATCGGCGCCGAAACCAAGCGACATTCGCCCGCCACGATAGAGGCAATCGGCGCCGATCAGCGCCATCAGCAGGCCGATCTTGGCGACGGATCTTTCAAGCCCGTCGCGCGCGCCGTCGATCGTCACGGTGATGCGCCGGCCCTGCATGACCGGCGAAAGCACGTCGGCGATCTCGTCATGTCCGACGATGGAGCCATCGGCGGCGGCACCGAACGCCAGCCGGAACAGACGCAGACGCGCCGAAAGCTCGGCCGCGCTTTCACCGACGAGAGCGATCGACTGATCCCGCAGCTCTTCCTCGTCCGCGCCTTCATCGGTATCCGTCAGAAGCTCGACCCCGTTGACGACAGCCCCGACCGGGCCGACCAGATCGTGGCACAAACGCGAACAGAGCAGGCCGGCAAGCAGGAGAGGATCAGTCATCGAAGGCCACGAAAGACGGACAAGGAAACAGCGGGGCATTGCCGCCATGGCGGCAAGGGACGACACTGGCGCGACCGCACCATAAACCAGCCCCGCCCCCCGCGCTACTGCGAGGGAGGGCCGGCGCCCCGAGCCCGGGGCCGGGAGACCACCATGCATGGACACACCGCCACGACATTGCTGACGCCCGGCGCGCGGGTCCGCCACCCGGGCGAGCCGGACTGGGGCATCGGCCAGGTGCAGAGCGTCGTCGGCGCGCGGGTGACGGTCAATTTCGAACACGCGGGCAAGAGGCTGATCAATATCGCCGTGATCGATCTCGAACCCGTCGGCGACACCGAGGCCTGACGGCCCTTCCCGGGAAGCCCGGCCTTTTCCGGGAAACACTGTGTTCACGTCGCCGCCCGCGGCACCGGGTGGCTTGCGCCCGGCCCTCGCCTTCCCCATAAACAGGACCAAGTCATCGCGACAGGGTTCGAACCACAACAAGCAGATGATAGGGGAGCGCGCATATGGACGGGGGAGCGGCCACGGGATCGATGGCGGTAACGGACGGGCTCATTCGCACGGTCGGTGATATTCCTCGCCACCACGCGAAACTTCGGCCGGATGCCACCGCCCTTGTCTTCGACGGACGGGTATCGTCCTTCGCGCGCTGGAACGACCGCTGCTCGCAGGTCGCCAATGCCCTGATCCGCGACGGCGCCGGCCCCGGCGCCCGGATCGTCTTCTTCGCCAAGAATTCCGACGGGTATTACGAAGCCTATGTCGGCGCGGCCAAGGCCAATGCGGTTCTCGTCGCCGTGAACTGGCGCCTGGCGCCGCCGGAAGTCGCCTATATCGTCAGGGACAGCGGCGCCGAAATCCTCATGGTCGGGCCGGAGTTCCTGCCGCTGATCCGCCAGATCCTGCCCGAATTGCCGCAGGTCCGGCGCATCATCGTCATGGGCGAGGGCGGCGCCGATGGCATCGGCTGGGAAGACTGGCTGGCGGATGCACCCGCGACAGACCCCCTGCTGCCAACCACGGCCGACGATGTCGCGATCCAGCTCTATACCTCGGGCACCACGGGCCACCCCAAGGGCGTGATGCTGACCAACGGCAATGTCCTTGAAGCCATGAAGGCGGCCGAGATCGGCACCTATGGCCACTGGCTGCCGGGGGTCGACCGGCTGATCATGTGTATGCCGAATTTCCATGTCGCCGGCTCGAACTGGGGCATGTTCGGTCTCTCGGTCGGGGCTTCGGTCCATGTCCTGCCGGAGGTCGATCCGGCCAGGATCCTGGCGACAATCGAGCGGGAGGGCATTACCCGCGCCCTGTTCGTGCCGGCGGTGGTGCTGTTCCTCGTCCAGCATCCGGCGGCCGTCACCACCGATGTCTCCAGCCTGAAGACCATTCTTTACGGCGCCGCGCCCATTCCCCTCGATCTTCTGCGCTCGGCGATGGACATGTTCGCCTGCGAATTCGTTCAGGGCTACGGCCTGACCGAGACCTGTGGCGCCGCCATCTGCCTGCCCCCCGCCGATCACGACCCCGCCGGCAGCGCCCGGATGCGCAGTTGCGGCAAGCCCCTGCCCGGCGTCGAGGTGCGGATCGTCGATGCCCTCGGCCAGGATGTGGCGCCGGGCGAGGTCGGCGAAATCGTGACCCGGTCCGGCCTCAACATGCTCGGGTACTGGGGCCGGCCGGACGAAACGGCGAAAACCCTTCGCGACGGCTGGCTGCACACGGGCGACGCCGGCTACGCCGACGCCGATGGCTATATCTATATCCACGACCGGGTGAAGGACATGATCGTCTCGGGCGCCGAGAACATCTATCCGGCCGAGGTCGAAAGCGCGCTCTACGGCCATCCCGCCATCGCCGATGTCGCGGTGATCGGCGTGCCCGACGACAGATGGGGCGAGGCGGTGAAGGCCGTCGTCGTGCTGAAGCCGGGCGAGAGCGCCGATGCCGCCGAGATCATCGCCTTCGCCCGCCAGCGCATCGCCGCCTACAAGGCGCCCAAGACCGTCGATTTCGCCGACAGCCTGCCGCGCAACCCATCGGGCAAGCTGCTGAAGCGGGAACTGCGCAAACCCTATTGGGAAGGCCGCGACCGCCAGGTGAACTGAGGGGACACGCCCAGAATCATTAACCACGAAAGGGAAACAATCCCTTTCGTGGCGCCCCATTTTTCACGATCAGGAAACTCCCTACCTTCTGTCCATGGACGGCCACCAAGGGTGGCCCGCAAAAACGGGAGACGGGACCATGATCGAACTTCGCCCCTTCAAGAGCCTCGGCGCCGCCGACCACGGCTGGCTGCGCGCCAAGCATCACTTCGCCTTCGGCGACTATTTCGACCGCGGCCGCCTGGGCTGGGGCAGCATCCGGGTCTGGAACGACGATACGATCGCGGCCCAGAGCGGCTTCCCCCCGCATGGCCATGCCGACATGGAAATCATCACCTATGTCCGCAAGGGCGCCATCAGTCACAAGGACAGCCTGGGCAATGCCGGCCGGACCGAGGCGGGCGACGTGCAGGTGATGTCCGCCGGCTCGGGCATCCGCCATTCGGAATATAATCTGGAGGATGAGGATACCCAGATCTTCCAGATCTGGATCCATCCGACCAGCCGCGGCGCGGCGCCGTCCTGGGGGGCGAAGCCTTTCCCCAAGGATGACCGGGCCGGCCGCTTCGTCACGCTGGCCAGCGGCTTCGGCGACGAGGATGCCCTGCCCATCCGCACCGACGCGCGGGTGCTGGGCGCGACCCTGAAGGCGGGCGAAAGCGCGACCTATGAGCTGACGCCCGAGCGCCACGCCTATCTGGTGCCCTCCCTGGGCAAGGTCGAGATCGACGGCGTGATCGTCGACACCCGCGACGGCGCGGCCATCACCGGCCTCGACCGCATCACGGTCAGGGCGATCGAGGACGCGGAAGTCGTCCTGGTGGACGCGGCCTGAAGAAACACGGACCATGGCGCGGCGGCGCGATCCGCCGCGCCGCTTTTTTTGGGGTGGATGACATGACCCGCATTCTCGGCATTTCCGGCAGCCTGCGCCGGGCTTCGTTCAACACCGCCCTGCTTCACGCCATGGCGCGGCATCTGCCCGATGGGGTCGAATTCGAGATCGCGACGCTGCACGGCGTGCCGCTCTACGATGGCGACGCGGAAGCCGCCGACGGCATTCCGCCGGCGGTGGCGGCCCTCGCGACCAGGATCGCCGCGGCGGACGGGGTGATCCTGTCGACGCCGGAATACAACAACGGCATGCCCGGCGTGTTCAAGAACGCGATCGACTGGCTGTCGCGGGGCGGGGTCGCCGGCGGCAAGCTCTTCGCCGGCAAGCCGGTCGCCCTTGCCGGCGCCTCGCCCGGCGGCTTCGGCACCATCCTGTCCCAGACGCATTGGCTGCAGGTCCTGCGCGCCCTCGGCACGAAACACTGGTCCGAGGGGCGGTTGATGGTCTCCCGCGCCGGAAAGGCTTTCGATGCCGAGAACGCCCTGCAGGACGCCGATGTCGCCGCCCAGCTCGGCCCCTATCTCGCGGGATTCGCCGGTTTCATCGGGAAGTGATGGCCCGCAGGGGGGCGGTGACCTCGACCAGCGCATCCATGACGGCGCGGACGCGGGGGCTGCGCCGCATGTCGGGATGCACGACGAGCCAGAGGTCCCGCGTCGCCTCCGGCCCGTCGCGCAGGCAGACCAGATCGTCCCCTTCGGCAAGGACATGGGGCACCACCGCGACGCCCATGCCGGCGCGCAGGGCCGCCAGCATGGCGGTCAGATCATTGGTCATCAGGCCGATGCCGGCGGCCCCCGCCAGTTCGCGCAGCCAGCATTGCTGCGGCACATCGGCCAGCTCGCCGTCATAGCCGATATAACGCCAATCATCCCCCCGCGCGACATAGTCGCGCCGGCCATAGAGCCCGTAGGTCAGGCGCCCGACATGGCGCGCGACCAGTCCCCTGTCTTCCGGCCGGTAGAGGCGCAGGGACAGATCAACCTCGCGCCGCGAGAGATTGGTCACGGCATTGGCGACCGAGAGGTCGAGCACCAGCCCCGGATGGCGATCCAGCAGTGGCGCGAGGCGCGGCATCAGCCACTGGCTGCCGAAGGCCGGCGGCGCCCCCAGGCGCACCACGCCCCGGATCTCCTGCCCGGCCCCGCCCGCCTGGCGCTCGAAGGCCAGCACCGCGTCCTCGACCGCGCCGAGACGGGCGGTCAGCGCCGCCCCCTCGTCGGTCAGGGCATAGCCGCGCGGCAGGCGGTCGAACAGCTTGACGCCGAGACGCGCCTCCAGCGCCGCGATGCGCCGGGCGACCGTGGTGTGATCGGTCTGCAGCGCCCGCGCCGCCGCCGACAGGCTGCCGAGGCGCGCGAGGGCAGCGAAGAAGCGCAGATCGTCCCAATTGCTCATCTGCGCAAATTCGCACAGATCGGGCGCGACATCACCAGATTTTCAGCGACGCCCCCCGGCCCTAGCCTGCCCCCGTCCTTTCCCCGACAGGAGCGCGCCATGTCCCTTTCCATCGCCCTTGCCGCCCATGGCGGCGCCGAGGTCCTGCTGCCCCGGAACGCCGACGTGCCCCTGCCGGGCGCGGGCGAGGTCCGCCTTTGCCAGGGCGCGATCGGTGTCAATTTCGTCGATATCTATCACCGCCAGGGGCTTTATCCGGTGCCGGGCCTGCCCGCCGTGCCCGGTGTCGAGGGCGCGGGCGTGATCGAGGCCATCGGCCCCGATGTCGTCGGCCTTCGCGTCGGCCAGCGCGTCGCCTATGCCGGCCTGCCCATCGGCGGCTATGCCGAGGTGCGCAATATCCCGGCCGAGCGACTGATCCCCCTGCCCGCCTCCATCGCCACGGCGACGGCCGCCGCCGCCATGCTGCGCGGCATCACCGTCCACATGCTGCTGCACCGGGTGTTCCCGGTCGGGCCGGGGGTAACCCTTCTCGTTCAGGCGGCGGCGGGCGGCATCGGCCTCGTCCTGACCCAATGGGCCAAATGCCTGGGCGCCCGGGTGATCGGCACCGTCGGCAGCGAGGACAAGGCGCGGATCGCGATGGAGCATGGGCTCGATCACGCGATCCTCTACAAGGAAAAGGATTTCGTCGCCGAGGTGCGTCGCCTGACTGGCGGCAAGGGCGTCGATGTCGCCTATGACGGCATCGGCGGCGAGACCCTGCTGAAGACGCTCGACGCGGTCGGCCTGTTCGGCACCGTCGTCAGCATCGGCCAGGCGGGCGGCAGCCTGCCCGATATCAAGGTCGCGGACCTCGGGCCGCGCCGCTCCCTCGCCCTCGCGCGGCCCAGCGTCCTTGCCTATGCCGCCGATCCCGCGTCCTACCGGGAAGCCGCCGCCGATCTGTTCGACATGATCGAGGACGGGCTTCGCATCACCGTCGGCGCGGAATACCCCCTGGCCGATGCGGCCGAGGCCCACCGCGCCCTCGAATCCGGCAGGACCACGGGATCGATCCTGCTGCGGACGTGAGGGCGGCGCCTTACGCCGCTTCCTTCGGCGCGGCGCGGGCCGGGGCCTTCGTCTTGCCCCCGAACTGGAGCGCCCCGTCGTCCAGCTTGCCGTAACGCAGGGTGAAGATATCGAGCAGATAATTCTGGTAGAGCTTCCACGGCCGCTTCGAGCCCTGACGCGGAAAGTCCTGCAAGGCGCGCTGAACGTAACCCGACGAGAAATCGATGAAGGGCTCGGGCTTCACCTCGGCATCGGTCAGGCGCGGCGTCGCGCTGGTGTAACCGTGCCGATCCATGTGGTTCAGCAGGCGGCACACCCGCTCGGCCGTGAGATCCGCCTTCAGCGTCCAGGAGGCATTGGTGTAGCCGAAGGCCGTGACCAGATTGGGCACATCCGAATACATCATGCCCCGGTAGTTATAAAGCTCGCTGGCCGTGACCTTCCGCCCGTCGACCGACAGCGTCATGCCGCCGAGGAACAGCAACTTCAGCCCGGTGGCCGAGACGATGATATCCGCCTCCAGTTCCTCGCCCGATTTCAGGCGGATGCCCTTTTCGGTGAAGCTCTCGATATGGTCGGTGACGACCGAGGCCTTGCCCTCGCGCAGCATCCTGAACAGATCGCCGTCGGGCACCAGGCAGACGCGCTGGTCCCACGGCTTGTAGGCCGGGCTGAAATGCTTCTCGACGTCGAAATCGGGGCCGAGCTGCTTGCGGATGAGGCCGATGATCTGCTGCTTCACCTTCTCGGGGCGGCGGCGCGACAGCTGGAAGAACAACATGCCGAGGGCGACATTCTTCCACCGCGTGATGCCATAGGCGAGCCCGGCCGGCAGATATTTGCGTAAACTATTCGCCAGCTTGTCCTCGCCCGGGCGGGAGATGACATAGGTCGGCGAGCGCTGCAGCATGGTGACGTGCCCCGCCGTCTTCGCCATCGCCGGCACGAGGGTCACCGCGGTCGCGCCCGAGCCGATGATCACCACCTTCTTGCCGGTGTAATCGAGGTCTTCCGGCCAGTGCTGGGGATGGACGAAACGGCCTTGATACGCCTCGCGTCCCGGAAATTCGGGGGTGAAACCTTCGTCGTAATTGTAATAGCCGCTGCAGCCGTAAAGGAAGCTGCACGAAAGGCGCACCACTTCGCCGGTCGCCGTCTTCTCGGCTTCGACCGTCCAGGCCCCATCCTCGGACGACCAGGCGGCGGATTTCACCTTGAGGCCGTAACGGATGTGATCCCGAATGCCGCCGTCCTTCGCCACTTCGGTCATGTAGCGCAGGATGGACGGACCATCGGCGATGGCCTTGGCGTCGGTCCAGGGCTTGAAGGAATAGCCGAGGGTATACATGTCGCTGTCCGAGCGGATGCCGGGATAGCGGAACAGGTCCCAGGTCCCGCCCAGCCGGTCCCGCCCCTCGAGAATGGCGTAGCTCTTGCCCGGGCAATAGGTCTTCAGGTGCCAGGCGGCACCGATGCCGGACAGGCCGGCGCCCACGATCAATACATCGACATGCTCAAGCGCCATCGGCTCTCCCCCGGATGAGCCATGGGCTGCGCGCCCCGGCCGGTCTTGTCCAAGCCCCGTGCACCGGGGTCTTTGCGCGGCCGACGGGCCGGCGCCGGCCGCATTATAGGGAAACCTTTGTCAGTTGAAATAGATTAATTCCAACCTCAATGGAGCAGCCCCGACTGGCGCGCGATCTGCACCGCATGAGTGCGGTTGCGGGCATTCAGCTTCTTGGTGATGTTGCGCATGTGCCATTTCACCGTTTCTTCCGACAGGACCAGCGCCTCGGCGATGTCGCGGTTGGTCAGGCCCTGGGAGATCAGGGTGAGAACATGACCCTCGCGGTGGGACAGGCCGTTCAGCCCG